>JAQGHP010000707.1 GCA_028288775.1 Phycisphaerales bacterium
AGCGGCTCGTCCATCAGGTTCACGTCCATCGTGCCGGCGATCGCGTACCCCACCACCAGCGGCGGGCTGGCCAGTTAGTTGGCCTTCACGTGCGGATTGATGCGGCCTTCGAAATTGCGGTTGCCCGAAAGCACAGCGCAGACCACCAAATCGCTCTTCTCGACCGCGCCGGCGATGGCGTCGGGGAGCGGGCCGCTGTTGCCGATGCAGGTCATGCAGCCGTAACCGGTCGTCTGGAAACCAAGCTGGTCGAGGTACGGAGTAAGGCCAGCCTTGTTGAAATAATCCGTCACCACGCGGCTGCCGGGCGAGAGGCTCGTCTTCACGTAGGGCTTGACCGACAGGCCCTTCTCCACCGCCTTCTTCGCCAGGAGCCCCGCGGCGATCATCACCGATGGGTTGCTGGTGTTGGTGCAGCTGGTGATGGCCGCGATGACGACGTCGCCGTGCGTGAGCTTCACCCACTGGTCTTCCATGGCGGCGATGGCCGTGTCCTTCTTACTCTTCAGGTGCTCGGTGGTCGCAGCTTCCTTCCCTTCCTCGGCCTTCTCCACTGCGGCAACGGCCGCCTCGTCGTCCCCGCGATTCTCGGCTTGCTGCATCTTCGCCTGCGTGGTGCTGACGGGCGCTTCCGCCGACCAGCGGTCCAATCGCGGCGTTACGGACTGGCCGACCGATTTCTTGAACACGTCCACCAATGCCGATTCGAATGCCTGCTTCACGCCGCGAAGCTCCATGCGGTCCTGCGGGCGGCGCGGGCCGGCGACGCTGGGATTTACGGTCGCCAGATCCAGTTCCAGTTCTTCGGTAAACTTGGGCGAGACCTTGCTGCTACGCCAAAGTCCCTGCTCCTTTGAGTATCGCTCCACCAGGTCGATGTGCGCCGCCTCGCGGCCGGTGAGGCGCAGGTAATCGAGCGTCTGGTTGTCCACGGGGAAGAAGCCCATCGTCGCGCCGTACTCGGGGGCCATGTTGGCGATCGTCGCGCGGTCGGCGACGGTCATGTTCTCCAGGCCTTCGCCATGGAACTCGACGAACTTTTCCACGACGCCGTGGCTGCGGAGGATCTGCGTGATGACCAGCACGAGGTCGGTCGCGGTCGCCCCTTCGGGTAGCGCACCCTTAAGCTTGAACCCGACGACCGGCGGCGTGACCATGTAGATCGGCTGCCCGAGCATGCATGCCTCGGCCTCGATCCCGCCGACGCCCCAGCCGACCACGCCCAGGCCGTTGATCATCGTGGTATGGCTGTCGGTGCCGACGAGGCTGTCGGGCAGCGCGACCCCCTCCTTCACCATGACGACCTTTGCCAGATATTCGAGGTTCACCTGGTGAACGATGCCGGTTGCCGGGGGGACGACGCTGAAGTTGTGGAAGGCCTTCTGGCCCCATTTCAGGAACTCGTAGCGCTCGCGGTTGCGCTCGAATTCCTTCTGGACGTTGAACCCGAGGGCGGCGGCGGAGCCGAACTCGTCCACCTGCACCGAGTGGTCGATGACCAGGTCCACGGGGACGAGCGGATTGATTTTCTGCGGGTCACCGCCGGCCCGTTTCATGGCCGAGCGCATCGCCGCCAGGTCCACCACCGCGGGCACGCCGGTGAAATCCTGGAGGATCACGCGTGCGGGCTTGAAGGGAAGCTCGCCGCGGGAAACGCTCTTGGCGTCCCAAGCGGCCAGGCCGCGAACGTCCTTCTCCGTAACCTGGAAATTGTCGAGATTGCGCAGGCAGCTTTCGAGCAATACCTTGATGGAGAAGGGCAGGCTGGCAATGTCGCCCAACCCCGCCTCGGCGAGGCGGTTAAGGCGGTAGATTGTCACGTTACCGGCTTTGGAGGAAAGCTTTGCTACGGCACCGAACGGATCGTTGAGTGTGGCCATGATTCGAAGTTTTTCTGTAACTACCCGGGAAACGGGCGTGCCCTTCGCCCATCGCGCTCGCGATGAAGCGATTGAACAAAGCTCCCGATTCTATGCGCGGGTCGCACGTGCCACAAGTTACGCAACGGATGGGCGGACGGGGCGCAAAAGGCAAGCCGCCCGAACTGCGGGCGGCTTGCTTAAGTTCGCGTGATTACGGAGTAGCCGTCGTAACTTGTTGTTACTTCTTGTCCGTCTTGTCCGAAGCCCCGGCCTTCGGGTCGGCCTTGGCCGGCGCGGTCGAGGCGGCGACGATCGTGGCGAGCTTGTCGGCCACCGTCACCTCGATCAGCGTGCCCTCTTTAATGTCATCGAGCTTGCCGTCCTTGCCGTCGATGGTGACCTTCGTCTTGTCGTCCGTGGCGACCTCGTACTCCTTGCCCTTGCCCTGTTTGCCGGCCTTGTACACTAAATTCTTGCCGTCAACCTTGACGAAATGGCCGGCATGCTTGCCGTCCTTGGGCGTATTCTTAGTTGTGTCCGCGGCATGCACGAAGCTCGAGAACCCGAGGAAACCCACCAGCGCGAACAGCGCGATTACGTACTTCATTGCGTCGTCTCCTTGCCGCGGGAAAGCGGCAGATAGATTTGTCGAAAGTCCCCCGTATCGCGGCCCGCGACTCGCGAGCCCGCCCGACCGGAGCGTCCAGATTACTATAACGACAGACTCTTCAATTTGTTGCGTAGCGAACGTATTTGCGACAGGCAACGAAGATCAGAATCAGTTAACCGCCAAGGCGCCAAGACGCCGAGGGAATACGGAAGGAAGGCAGAAGGCGATCTAAAGAGCGGCCGCCCTTCCTATGCAACCCGTTGCATCTTCTGAACTTGGCGTCTTGGCGTCTTGGCGCCTTGGCGGTTCAACTCGGTTCTAACGTGATCAAGACGCGATCACCGCCAGCCGTTTGAGCGACTTGGGCGGCTCGAATGACACATCTTCCTGCACCACCGTTCGCAGCTCAATCTCTCCGCCGAAATCATGCTTGAGCCTGTCCAACAGGGCCTGCACGAGATGTTCCGGGGCAGACGCCCCGGCAGTCACCATGACGGTCGTGACGCCCTCGAACCATTCCCGCTCCAGCTCGGACTGGTCGTCGATCAGGTAGGCCGACTTGCCCATCTCCCGCGCCGTCTCGACCAGCCGCAGGGAGTTCGAGCTATTCTTGCTCCCGATCACGAGCACCAAATCCGCCTCCTCCCCAAGCTCCGACACGGCGTTCTGCCGATTGGTCGTGGCGTAACAAATGTCTTCCTTCGGCGGCGCTTTGATGTTCGGGAACTTCGCCTTCAGTGCCGCGATAATCCGCGTCGCATCGAAAATGCTCAGCGTTGTCTGCGTCACAAACGCGACCTTATTCGGATCCTTCACCTGAACCTTCTCCACGTCCTCCGGCGACTCGACCACGATAATATTTTCCGGCGACTCCCCCACCGTCCCAATCGCTTCATCATGCTTGCGATGCCCGATAAAGAGGATCGTGTACCCGTCCCGCGCGAATCGGATGACCTCGAGGTGAACCTTGGTTACCAGCGGGCAGGTCGCATCGACCTCAACCAAACGGCGGCTCTTAGCTTCCTGTCGCACCGCAGGGGAAATGCCATGCGCGCTGTAGATCACCAGCCCGCCCTCCGGCACCTCGTTGATGCTGTCCACAAACGTGACGCCCCGCTCGCGGAAGCCATCGACCACGTGCCGGTTATGCACGATCTCATGGAACACGTAGACCGGCGGGCCCTTGAGCTGGAGGACCTGATCCACCACGTCGATGGCCATATTGACGCCGGCACAAAACCCGCGGGGATTGGCGAGAAGGATTTTCATAAGCGTCTCAAAAGCTGGTACGGGCGCCCCGCCCGTGGCTTCGTCCAAAAAGGACTGATTAACAATATCGTGATTTTAGGGCCGGCGTCCACAGGTGCGGTTTATCGCTATTCCTCGAGTGAGCGTTCTAATCCCAGATTGCCGCGGACCCGCAGACAACCGAGCCCGTCTAATCAAGAGAAAACCCCCGGCGGTCGGCCTTGGGTGAGCGGCGACCTACGATGAGGCCCATTACGAATCCGATGAAGCCAAAAACCAGTGCGATGGCTGCAAACAGGACGTAGGCGAACGCTTCCATCCCCTCATCCTACCGCGTAGATTCGGTTTCGCCGAATGTTCGTCGCGAATACCGGAATGTTCGGGGGAGCCGAACCTGCATGGGATTACGCGACACTCCAACTCAAAATCGGCGGCCGCGTCTGAACCCATGCCTCCGACAATCCAACCGCTCACCGCCGCGGCAAAGCCGCTTCCGCATCAATTCGACCGCCTCATTGACGTGACATCAGTCCTGCGACGGCATCCAAGGGACTGCCCATAATTTTGACCTTTCCCCTCCCTCCCGTATTCTTCACGCTCCGGTTGATTCCAAAGTTCGCGGCGCATGAAATTTACCGCGCGAACCCGCCGCCCCCCTTTTCCGAGAGGACCCTCCGTGGCATCCATTCGTCCGTTCGCGGGCATTCATTTTCCCAAGGGCTCGGATGTCTCGAATCTGATCGCCCCGCCGTACGATGTTCTCGATGAGGCGGGGAAGGCCAGGTTTCAGGCGAAGCACCCGCACAACGTGGTCACGATCGATCTGCCGCACCTTCCCCCCAAAACCGTCGGCCCCGATGCCGTCTACGGCAGCGCCGCCAGCACGCTCCAAGCCTGGCTGCACACCGGCGTCCTCAAGAAAGACGACCGCCGGGCGCTTTACCCGTACGCGCAGACGTTCGAGCACGCCGGCCGCACGGTGCATCGCCGGGGGTTCATCGCGCTGGTCAAACTTTCCCCCTTCGGCGAAGGCCACGTGGTGCCCCACGAGAAGACCTATGCCGCCCCAATTGAAGATCGCCTGAAGCTCATGCGCGCCACCGGCACGCAGCTTTCGCCGATCTTCGGACTCTTCAGTGATCCGCGGAACGAGGTCACCGGCCTGCTCTATCACAACGCCGGTCGCCCCGAACTCACCGGCACGCTCGACGGCGTAAAAAACGATCTCTGGAGCGTGATCGATGCGGAGGTGGAAAATCAGGTGATCGACCTCATGGGCCATAAGCCCGTGTACATCGCGGACGGGCATCACCGGTATACGACTGCCCTGCAATACCAGAAAGAAGTCGCCGCCGCGCATGGCGGAAAGCTGCCGCCCGATCACCCGGCGAACTACTGCATGTTCGTCCTCGTCGGCATGCAGGACCCGGGCCTGCTTATCCTCCCCACCCACCGCCTCATCGGCGGCCTGACCAACTTCTCCATCGAAGCCTTCCGCTCCGCCCTCTCCGCAAACTTCGAGCTGGTCGAAATGGCCGTCGGCCCCGACCACATGACCGAGGCGGTCGATCAGCTCGCCCACGGCTCTCCCCACGTGTTCGGCCTCTACGACGGCAAAACCCACCGCCTGTTCTCGCTGAAACTCAGGAACCTCGACATCCTGAAGGCCTACGAGCCCAACCAAAGCGATTCCTGGCGAAAGCTCGACGTCGCGATCCTCCAGCGTTATCTGCTCGACGAAATCCTGCAACCGAAGTTCGCCGGCGGAAAAGAGCTGACCAAAGGCTACACCGCCTACGCCAACGAAGTCGCCGGGCAGGTGGACGGCAACAAATACCAACTCGCCCTGCTCCTCCGCCCCACGCCCCTGCACGCCTTGGAAGAGCTAGGCAAGCACAACGAAGTGATGCCGCAAAAGAGCACGTTCTTCTTCCCGAAGCTGGCGACAGGGATGGTGATGTATCCGTTGGGGTGAGCGCTGTCCTTACCACATCGCCCGCGCTGGACGCCGGTCCCCCCTTTCTTCCGATGGCCGCTCAAAAGTCGCTTCGCGATTTCGCGATTCTACCAGCCATGCCCCATCCGTTCCGGTCTTCCTATCTCCCATGGCCAACGTTCATCCCACCAAACAAAAAGAGACGGTCACCGGTGAACGCACGGGTGACCGCCTCCTGCATGTTTGCTCTGCGTCAAAAACCCCTGCGAGAACCCGCGACTCTCAGCTCGGGCGTCGGCGGCGCAACATTCCCAGGGCTGCGATCGCGAAAATGCCCAGCGACGCCGGCTCGGGACTGGTGGTGAGCGTTAATTTCGCGTCGTCCACGAAACCGGGCTGATTGACGCCCGCGGAGTCGTTCATCGTGGAGTTGATATACAGCACCTGCGCCAGGACGTAGTTGGTGTTCACCGGCACGGAGACGCTGGTCGCGCTGATCGGTTCCCACGTCGCGGGATTGGAGTCGAGTGTCAGGAGACCCGTGCCGCTCCCAACGAGCGGATTGTGCGACGAATCCCAAAACTGCACGACGGCCTCCGCCTTCGCCCCGGCGACGTTCTTGTCCACGTTGAAGAGTGCGCTCATGTCGGCGGTGGCGGTCCCGGTGTTGATCGCGCCAGAAAAGGCCGAGACATCGACCAACTGAAACGTCTGGGTCGCGACCAGATTGTCGGTCGTCATGCTGAGCATCTTCACGCCGCCCGACGGGCTCACGGCGCCGACGGGCCCCGAAATCGTCGATACTTCATCTCCCCAGACGTTGGTCAGGTAAGGCGAAGCCAGGACATTGACGTAGCTGGTCAGCGGATTAATTTCGAATCCCGGGTCGGTCAGGAGATTGCCCGACACCGCGGCGCGCGAGGTCGAGGTGGTGAATGCGATCGCCGCCACCCCAACGGACAGGCCGACAAGGAGATTTGCCGGGCCGTTGAACCGGGTGGCATTGTGATTCTTAGGCGAACGCGAGGAGAACGATAGGAAAGTGAAAGACATGGGTTCCTCCAGAAAGGAAAGAAGTGCGAATAGAAGAACGTAAGGACGAACCCCCTCGTCCATGCGAGCGGCTGCCCTCCTCTCCGTCAACGAAAAATATTCCAGAGACTTGTTAAACCCAAGTCCACGCTAGGGTTTATATCGGCCAATGTCAATTATTGTGTTGAAAAACAACGTGCGCTCGTTCATGCACGTGCCTTGAGCGGCGAAGTATCCCGCTGCGACGAGGAATCCGCATGGTGATTATCGCAATATTCGCATCGCCCTCCGCGCGCGATGCCGCGCCGTCAGGCCTTGAAATCTTCCGCGAATCCCCGGTCGTGGGGACAATGATCGTGTTGTGTTTTGTGGCGATCTACGTGCCGGCGATGTGGCTGATGTTCCGGTACCTCACGAAGCGCCCCCGCCGCAGGGCGGCGGGTTGCTGCGGAAAGTGTGGCTACGACCTCCGCGCCACGCCCGACCGCTGCCCGGAATGTGGAAGCGTTCCGAAACCGCCCCCACCGCCGCCGCGTCCTGCGAGGCAGATCATCATTCACGGGCTCGAGGATCGACGGGGATAGCGGCCGCGTTCAATCCCCGTGCCTCTGCCGCAGGCGCGATGAGAGCCGGAGCATCAACGCGATCCGCTCGAATTCGTCCAGCCAGTCCTGCAACGTCGCGGCCAGCTCATCCTGATCCGGGGCGGCGATCGCGATCGGGCACGACGCCCCGAGCTGCTTGCGGGCCAGCGCCCGATAGCGGCTGAGCGTCCGGTCGCCGAAGACGCTGCACCGCTCGAAGTCCTCCGCCATGAACAGCGCCACCGGCACGCGGTCCCCGGCGTTGATGCGAAGCTGCTCGATGAGATCGCGGTGCTGGTCACGGTCCACGAATCGCACGGCGACTTTCGCCGGGTTGGCCTCGGCGATGCGTTCGAGGAACGGGCACTGCTGTACGCAGTCGCCGCACCAGATGCCGCTGACGACGAGCACTTTCATCTCGCGCTCGAAGCCGCCGACGAGGCGTTTCTGCGGCTCGGTGAGGCGTGCGAGGTCGTAGACTTGCTGCCACCGCCGTTGTTGCTCATCGGTGCCAGTGACGACGTAGCGGGCGTAGGTGAGCGCTTTGGAGAATTTGTCGGCGAGGTAGGTGGGAGCCATCATGGGATCCAGGATAGCGGCCGGGGGCAGACTTCGCCTCGGACAATGTCCGCTTCGCGGTCCCGCCCGTGTTCATTCCACATAGAAGAACTCATCCAAATTCAGCATCGCGTGGCAGAACTGCACGAGCCTGGGCGCCAGATTCGGCTTTGGCTGCGCCGGCGCGATTGTGCCTGGTGAAAGGCCCCACGGCGAGACGTTTGCGTCGCCGAGCACGACCGCCTTGGGCCATGCCGCGTCATTGAAATCGGGGGTCTTCCAACCTTCCGCCGGGACGACCGACAGCTTCCAGCTTTCGCCCGTGCCGATGATGCGCGTCGAGTGATCGGGAAATATCAGCTCCACCCAGGCGATCGCACCGGCGGCCCCGGTGCCATTGCGGGCTTCGATTGCAATTACATTTTTGCCCGCCACGAGCGACGATGCGACGTCGTACTCGCCAGGCTTTTGCCAGTTGTGGCCTTCGCCGATCCGTTGGCCATTGACGTAGAGCACGTACATGTCATCCGCGCTCGCCAGCAAGTGCGCGGACACCGGCTTTGCCGGCAGATTGAAAGCGGTGCGGAGGAACCGCGGATCGGAAGTCTGGTCGGCGGTGCGGGCGGTGGGATTGTCCCAAACCCATTGCGCCCCGTCCCACGCGGTGACGACAGGCACGGACGCGACCGGCTCGGGCGCCGGCGCCCCGCCGAGGAACGCAACGCCCGCGGCTCGTTCTTTCTCGTCAGGCGATCGGCCCAGTGCCAGGCGGAAGGCGGCGTCCACTTGTTCCGCCGGGTTGGTGCCGGCCTCTCGTGTTACGCGCCCGGCGAACGCTTTGGCGCGGGCGAGGACGAAAGGATTGTTCAGCAGGTAGAGGGCCTGCATCGGCACGGTGGAGACCGCCCGCCGGGGGCAGCTTTCCGTGGACGCCGG
>JAQGHP010000708.1 GCA_028288775.1 Phycisphaerales bacterium
AAGCCGGCTCAGAACGCGCAGGTTTGGGGCGGGTAAAAGTACCAGCTAAACCAAAAACCAAATGTGGCGTTGCGGCGACTCATCGGCGAGATACCATACCAACCTGCGGAATGGTGTCAATTCGCTATTTTCCAGCCTGAAGGAACGGCGGGCAACCAGACGGAGGAGATGACAATGCGTATTCGCCTGGCTGTCATCGGTCTATTGTTGTCGTGGACCTTCGCCGGCTGTACGGCGAGCGGTCCCGCGCGCCCCAATTCCGGGGCCCGGCCGGTCGATCCTACGGTGCATGCGGTTCTCCAAGAGGCTAGCGAACTTGTCCTGAAGCAAGACGCACGACAGCATTACTGGTCCGACCGCGTTCTGCTGTACATCGGTGCCGAACAGAGCCGGGCGGGCGATTTTGACGCTGCCCTCCGGACAATCCGTGCCTCCAACTACGCCTATGGTCGCGATGCAGGATTGGTCAGCTTTGCCGAGGCGCTTGCCGCCGACGGCATGTACGAACGCGCACTCGACTCCTTACGCCTGCTGCGCTCCGAAAATGCCTGGCGGCAAGGCTATTTGGAAGACCGCGTGCGGTTACGGTGGATCGACTATCTGATCGCGCACGGCGAATTCGGCCGTGCCGGGAAGGCCGTCGAACAGTTGAAATCCGAAGAGAATCGACCCGCCGGGCTTCGGAAATTGGCAGTCGCGTACGCCAGATCGGGCGATGCCGCGCGGGCCGAAGAACAGTTCGCCCGCGCCGCCGACTCAACGGCAAACTTGAAGGACGAGATGGATCGCGCCCAGGCCTTATTGGAGGTCGCCGACGCGGAGCTGACCGTTGGAAGAGTGGACGCGGCAAAATCGACGATTCGCCAACTCGCCGGGGCAGTGGAATTCAAAGACCCGTGGGCAAGAGTTGCGACGCTGTGGGAAACCGCGGCGCTTGCGGCGAGGGCCAATGATGAGCAGGCCGCCCGCCGGCTGTTTCACGGGGCGGTCGAAGCCCAGAAGTCGGTCAACGCAATAAATCAGACTAACGCGCTCGAGCAGATTGCCACGGCCCAGGCGAAAGCGGGCTACATTGACGATGCACTGAATACGGCATGGATGATCAAGCATGACAAAAACGAGTTCGCGCGCGATGCCGATCGCGAGGCGGCCCTGTGTGCCATCGCCGTTGCGCAATTCATTGCCAACGATCCTGAAGGCGCGGTCCGCACGGCATTGTCGATCGAATATTTCGTCCAATACCGCGACGAAGCGCTCGATAATTTCGTCACTTGCCAGATCGCGGAGCGAAAACTCAAGGCGGCACTGGCGACGGCTCAATTGATCGGGAATCCGTCAACGAAGGCGACTGCAATACTCAAGGTGGCCACGGCCCATGCAGATTCGGGCGATCGGGAGACGGCGGCCGCAGTTGCGTCACGTATTGAATTGACTGAAGGTTCGTTTCCGCGTCCGACGCCTACCGAGAAGGAACATTTCGACTATAGAGTTCCGCGTAGCTGGGGTGTCCGTTATAAGGATGGCCTCGCCGGCACGATGTTGTCAATCCAGATTGCCAGCCGGGATGCGGCAAAAGTTGCCGCGGCGGCGATGTCGCTTTCGCAGGCGCTCGGGCAAAGGCCCGACCGCTCGTACGCCATTTCATTCGACGAAATCTGCACCGAAGAAGTCACTCAAGCACTCGCAAGGGCACATGCTGCAAAGGGCGACCCGGCCGAAGCAGTCGCTTGGGCCAGGCGGATTGGCAGCAGCGGCACGGTCAATTCGGACGAAAACTGTTGGGCGGTTCAGCGACGGATCTATGCGTTGATAGGTGCCGCGGAAGGCATTCTCGATCGAACGGGCGAATAGACGAACCGGCGCAAGAACCGAGGCTGACGTGGTGACGTCATTGAGCATACGGGGCTTTTGATGATAGTCGATGCAAACACCGCCCCCATCGTCATCGCAGGCGGCAGCGGATTCCTGGGGATATCCCTCGCTACGCATCTGGCCGCTTCCGGCAAGTCGGTCATTCTGCTCTCTCGGAATCCGCCCAAACCGAGCGGCCCCTGGAAGCACGTCAGTTGGGACGCGCGGACCTTGGGAGACTGGCGGCGGGAACTCGACGGTGCGGCTGGGTTGGTCAATTTGGTCGGGCGGAGCGTCGATTGCATCAAGACGCCAGGCCACCAGGATGAGATTCTCCGGTCGCGGGTGGAAGCGACGCGCGTGCTGGGTTTGGCGATGCGGTCTCTCGCGGCGCCTCCGCCGGTGTGGGTGCAGATGAGCACGGCGCACATTTATGGGGATCCGCCGAGCGCCGTTTGCACGGAGGCGTCTCCCTTTGGCTACGGCCTCGCGCCGTTTGTCGGACGGGCCTGGGAAGAGGAGTTTCGGGCGAGCGTTCTTCCGTCGCAGCGCCACGTCATTTTGCGAACCAGCTTCGTGGTCGGCCGCGATCGCGGCGCGGGCGGCGGCGCGCTGGCGCGATTGCTGACGCTTGTAAAGTTTGGCTTGGGCGGCCGCGTTGGATCGGGCACGCAGGGGATGAGCTGGATCCATGAGACGGACATGAATCGGCTCTTCGAGCGCGCACTCACTGATACCGGGATGACAGGCGCTTATATCGCCTCAGCCCCTAATCCGGTCTCGCAGCAAGTTTTCATGAGGGAGCTGCGCCGGGCTGTGGGCATGCCGGTCGGACTTCCGGCGTTTTCCTGGATGGTGCGCGTGGGGGCACCGTTGCTCATGCGCACCGATCCGGATCTCGCGCTCTTCGGACGGTATGTCGTTTCGAAGCGGCTGCAGGACGAGCAGTTCGAGTTTCAATTCCCTCAACTGGGCGAAGCGTTCAAAGATCTCTTGAACGGGAACGGTCGCACCGCTTCCGCTTGAAACGACTGAATGGCCAGCCCCAATCGCGTAGGATGGCCTCATGGCTGCTCAACCCCGAAAGCCCGCCCTTGGCACGGTCCGCGTCGGCATTAGCGGGTGGACGTACGCGCCATGGCGCGGGACGTTTTACCCCAAGGACTTGGCGCAAAAGAACGAACTGGCGTATGCGAGCACGGCGCTGCCGAGCATCGAAATAAACGGGACGTTCTACGGCCTGCAGCGCCCGAAAAGCTTTGCCACGTGGCACGAGCAGACGCCGGCGGACTTTGTCTTTTCCGTGAAAGCGCCCCGGTTCATCACTCACATCCGCCGACTGCGCGACGTGCAGGCGCCGATCGCCAACTTCCATTTGTCGGGCCTGTTGCGGCTCAATGAAAAGCTCGGGCCGATCCTCTGGCAATGCCCGCCAAATATGCAATTTGACCCGGCCGTTATGGAGAAGTTCCTGTCGCAATTGCCGCACACAACCAAGGAAGCGGCGGCCCTAGCCAAACATTGCGACGCGCGAATGAAGGGCCGGACGTGGGGCGAATTCGATCGCGACAGCCCCCTGCGGCACGCGGCGGAAATCCGCCATGACAGCTTCGCGACGGAGGCGTTCGTGCGCTTGCTGCGCAAGCACGGCGTCGCGCTGGTGTCCGCGGACACGGCCGGCAAGTGGCCGATGCTGCACGATGTCACCGCCGACTTCGTCTATGCCCGCCTGCACGGCGCGGAGGAACTCTACGCCAGCGGTTATACCGATGCGGCGCTGGATGACTGGGCCAAGAAGATCCGCGCCTGGTCCAAAGGCGGCGACGCACCGCGAGCGAATCGCGTCGGACCGCCGGCGCAAAAGCGCGCTAAACGCGACGTTTACGTCTATTTCGACAACGACGTGAAAGTGCGATCCCCCTTCGACGCGGCACGCCTGGCGGCGAAGCTGGGCCTGCGCGAGCAGCCCTTGGAGGAAGCCGGGCACGCGAGCAGCAATGAGGTAGCCCGCGCCCAATGGCCGGCGATTCGTCACGCGAAGGCGCCTGAATAAGGTCTTCCCGATGCGATCCTCATCGTAAGCCCCGACGGCACATAGAACTTTCCAACCAAACGCCAGCGTCTTTTCCAATTGATCCCTGATCAATCGGCATCAGCGGCGTTGCGCCTGCGGCACGGGCTGGCGGAGTCGTTCCGATCCGCGCGCGTGGCTCGGCCACGCTCCAGGCATGTGTCCGTCAGATCGAAACCAGAAGGCTCAAAAATTGACGGCATCTTGATATTCACCCGGATATTATCCGCATCAGAATCAATTGGGACAGGTGATCTATGCAAGATCTGATCTTTGTGGCAATGACGATCGGCTTTTTCGTTATCAGCATTGCGTACACGTACGCATGCGGGAGGCTGTGAACTATGGAAAACGTACTCGTCGGGACCGTGGCGGTGGGCCTGTTGATCTACCTTTTCCTGGCCCTGATCCGTCCCGAAGCGTTCTGATCCGCTTATTTAATACTAGAGACCGTACCATGAATACCGCCGGCTGGATTCAACTTCTGCTCTACATCGGCCTGCTTCTGGCGATCACCAAACCCCTGGGAATTTACCTGGTCAAGGTGCTCGACCCGTCGCAGAAGACCTTTCTCGATCCCGTCCTTAAGCCCGTCGAGAGGCTCCTATACAGGCTCTTCGGCGTTGATCCCCTCAAGGAGCAAGGCTGGAAGCAGTATTCCGCCGCCATGCTCATCTTCAGCGGGCTGACGGCCCTGTTCAGCTATGGGATTATGCGACTGCAGGGATATCTGCCGTGGCACCAGAACATTGACGCGCTGGCTAATAAAACTGCGCTCACGCCGGGCCTCTCCTTCAATACCACCGCCAGCTTCACGACCAATACCAACTGGCAGAGCTACTCCGGCGAGAACACGATGTCGTATTTCTCGCAGATGGTAGCGCTGGCATCCCATAACTTCTGGTCGGCGGCGGTGGGCATCGCCATTGCCGCGGCACTGGTCCGCGGGATCGCCCGCGATAAGTCCAAGACCATCGGCAATTTCTGGGCCGATCTGGTCCGAATTCACCTATATCTGCTTATCCCGATTTGCATCCTGTACGCGCTGTTCCTGGTCTCGCAGGGAATGATTGATAACTTTAAGCCGTACTCCATCGTAACGCCGGTCGATCAGTCCGCGGCCGCGGCCAACGCGCCCGCGCAGCAGATTATCCCGCAAGGACCGATGGCCTCGCAGATGGCCATCAAAATGCTCGGGACCAACGGCGGCGGCTTCATGAACGCCAACGCCGCCCATCCCTTTGAGAATCCGACGCCGCTCTCGAATTTCATTCAGATCCTGTCGATCTTCGCCATCCCGAGTGCCTTGACCTATTACCTGGGCCGGATGGTCAAGAATCAGAAGCACGGGTGGGCGGTGTGGGGGGCGATGTTCATCCTGTTCCTCGGCGGCGCGCTCGTATGTTGGAAGGCGGAGGCCAGCGGCAATCCGCGCATGCAGCAATTGGGCATCGCACAAGCCGACGGAAATATGGAAGGGAAGGAGACCCGGTTCGGCGTCTTCAACTCCGCCCTGTTTGCCACCATCACGACCGATGCCTCCTGCGGCGCAGTGAACTCCATGCACGACTCCTTCACGCCCATCGGCGGCCTGGTCCCGATGTTCAACATTCACATGGGCGAGGTCGTGTTCGGCGGGGTGGGCGCGGGCCTGTATGGAATGCTCGTATTCGTTGTCATCGCAATTTTCATTGCGGGGCTGATGGTCGGCCGCACGCCGGAATACCTGGGCAAGAAGATCGAGGCGTATGACGTGAAGGTCGCGTCGCTGTCGGTCCTGATCCTGACCGTCATCATCCTCGGATTCACGGCATGGGCGGCGGTTACCCCATGGGGCCTGGCGGGATTAAATAACAACGGCCCGCACGGGTTCAGCGAGATCCACTATGCCTACACCTCGTGCGCCGGGAACAACGGCAGCGCATTCGCGGGGCTCACGGCAAACCCCACTTCCGGCGATTTCGCCGGCGACCAGCACTACAACACGACGCTCGGCGTCGACGCGCTGCTCGGCCGGTTCTTCATGATTATCCCAATCCTCGCCCTCGCGGGCAGCCTGGCGGCCAAGAGAAAAATCCCCGCCAGCCCCGGCAGCTTCCCCGTCGCCGGGCCCACGTTCATCGGGTTGCTGATCGGCACCGTGGTGATCGTGGGCGCGCTGACTTTCGTGCCGGCCTTGAGCCTTGGGCCGATCGTCGAGCACTTCCTCATGCACGGCAAAGGCCCGTTGTTCTAGCGTCCGCCTCCGGATGGTTGGAGCAGAACTGCAGGAGAAGAATCTCATGTGGACCCATACCGAGATGATTCTTGCAACGTATTCCGCGGTCGCGGCCCATCCGGGCACCGGTCTCGCGGGCAAGCCGCAGTTTGAACTCGCAATGTTCCTCGGCTTCGTCACGGCATTCTTCACCCTCCTGTGCTTCATCGAGCGGCGCAGTCATGCGTGGGTGCGGTTTGCCTTGGTGGTGTTCCTCCTGCTCGACGCCGGCTTCGGCATCGCGGCGGGCGCCTGGCCGCTGGGGATGCTCCAGGTCGTTTGGGCCGGTTACGCATTTGCCCGCTGGTGGTCTCCCAACACTAAAACGTCCCGGAAGAAGCGATCGAGTCAGTTTCAAATGCGGCACCGGATAAGCGAGCCGTATCGGTTCAACGCTCTCAACAACTGAAGTGGAGTGAATTTCGCAAGCGGTGCCGGATTTAAAATCAAAGAACCAATACGCGGTCGAACCCTAGCCGAGAGAACCCATGACAACGACACAAACACCCTTACCCAATCGCCCCGCCGAGCCGCTTCCGTACGAGCGGGAAGCGCCTCGCGCCCGCAAGCGTTCGCTTTTCGATCCCGAGATCGTGATGCCGGCGATCGTGGAGAGCTTCAAGAAGCTCAACCCGATCTACATGGCCAGGAACCCGGTCATGTTCGTGACGGAGGTCGGGGCCGCTGTCACGACCATCGAGATGTTCTTCGCCAGCGCGCACCATGAATCGTTCGCATTCGTGCTTCAGATATCCTTGTGGCTCTGGTTCACCGTGCTCTTCGCGAACTTCGCCGAGGCCATGGCCGAGGGGCGGGGCAAGGCGCAGGCCGACGCGCTGCGCAAGACGCGAACGAAAAGCGTCGCCAATAAGCTCCGCGGCGAGGGGAAGATTGAGATAGTTCCGGCCGAATCCCTGCGAAAGGGCGACGTTTTCGTTGTGAACGCCAACGAACTGATTCCCGCCGACGGCGAGATCATCGAAGGCGCCGCGACGGTAAACGAGTCCGCCATCACGGGCGAATCCGCACCGGTCATTCGCGAGGCGGGCGGCGACCGATCCGCCGTCACGGGCGGCACCACCGTGCTGTCCGATCAGATCAAGGTCCGCGTCACCGCCAATCCCGGCGAAAGCTTCATGGATCGCATGATCGAGCTGATCGAAGGCGCCAAGCGTCAGAAGACTCCCAACGAAATCGCCCTCAATATCCTTCTGGCGGCGCTCACGATCATCTTCCTGGTGGTGATCGTCACCCTCAAGCCGTTCATCCTCTATACCGCCTCCTATTTGACGGACGAAGTCCAGAAGATGCACCTCCTTTCGGCATCCACCGTGACGGTGCTGGTTTCGCTGCTGGTCTGTTTGATCCCGACCACGATCGGCGGGCTGCTCAGCGCGATCGGCATCGCCGGCATTGACCGCATGGTGCAGCACAACGTGCTGGCCATGAGCGGCCGCGCCGTCGAGGCCGCGGGCGACGTGGACGTGCTCCTGCTGGACAAGACTGGCACCATCACCCTCGGCAACCGCGAGGCCACCGAGTTCGTGCCCGCGCCGGGCGTCACCCGCGAAGAGCTGGCGGACGCGGCACAGCTTTCGAGCCTGGCGGATGAAACCCCCGAAGGCCGAAGCGTGGTCGTCCTGGCCAAGAAATTCGGAGTGGGGGCTCGTGAAATTCAAGAGCTGCCGCATGCCCAGTTCGTTCCGTTCACCGCCCAGACGCGCATGAGCGGCGTAAATATGAACGGCGAGCAGATCCGCAAGGGCGCTGCGGAATCGGTCAAGAAGTTCGTCGGCGGCTCGTTCCCGCGGGAGATCGACGAAGCGGTCGAGCGCATCAGCAAGGCCGGCGGCACTCCGCTCGTCGTCGCCAACACCACCCGAGCGCTGGGCGTCATCCACCTGAAGGACATCGTGAAGGGCGGATTGCCCGATCGCTTCAAGCGTTTCCGCGCCATGGGAATCAAGACGGTGATGATCACGGGAGATAACCCCCTCACCGCCGCCGCCATCGCGGCCGAGGCGGGGGTGGACGACTTCCTCGCCCAGGCCACTCCCGAGGACAAGCTCAAGCTCCTGCGCGACGAGCAGGCCGCGGGTCACCTGGTCGCCATGACCGGCGACGGGACGAATGACGCCCCCGCGCTCGCCCAGGCGGATGTCGGCGTCGCCATGAACACCGGCACCCAGGCCGCCAAGGAGGCCGGGAACATGGTCGATCTCGACTCCAATCCCACGAAGCTCATCGAAGTCGTCGAGATCGGCAAGCAATTGCTGATGACCCGCGGCGCGCTGACCACCTTCAGCATCGCCAATGACGTGGCCAAGTACTTCGCCATCATCCCCGCGATGCTCGTGGCGACGTTCCCGGTGATCGCGCCGCTGAACGTGATGAAATTGGTCTCTCCATACAGCGCCATCCTGAGCGCCGTGATCTTCAATGCGGTGATCATCATAGCCCTTATTCCGATTGCACTGCGGGGCGTCAAATTCCGCCCGCTGCCCGCGGCGATCATCCTCCGCCGAAACCTGCTGATCTATGGGCTCGGCGGAATCATTATTCCGTTCATCGGAATCAAGTTGATCGACATGTTCGTCAACCTCGTCCACCTTGTCTGATCGGGACGCGCACGCTGTTGGGCGTCCATGGAGTGAAGTCATGAATAAAGCAAATGGACCACAATTCGACGATCGCAAGCCCGGCGCTTCGCCCGACAAACCGGTCGAACCGGGGTTCCTGCGCGAACTCTTCAACCATGTGAAAGTGGGCGTCATTGCCACGGTCGTTCTGGCCATCATCGTGTCCGGGCTCTACCCGGTCGTGGTGTGGGGATTGTCGCAGGCCCTGTTCCACGACAAGGCCAACGGATCGCTCGTCGGCAAGGATGGGAATCCGGTCACGAAGGATGCCGACGCCATCGGCTCGGCGCTCTTGGGCCAGAGCTTTTCCGATGCCAAGTATTTCCATCCCAGGCCCTCCGCCGCGGGAAATGGGTACGACGCGACCGCCTCCAGCGGCAGCAATCTTGGGCCGACAAGCGCCAAGCTGATGCTGGGGACGACGAAGACCTTCGCCTACACCGTCTTCGCCGCCGACAAGTCCCACACCGCGGTCGCGCCGGTAGCCAGCCGCGTGCAGGGGGCCGTCGCCGAGGTGACGAAGACCTCAATCACTTTGGCGACTACATCCCCGGCCACCGCGCCGGCCGGCGCTGCCGCGGGCAAGACGACCTACGCCCTCGATCCGTCCGTCGCCGACCCCAATACCATCGTCGCCTACCACGGCCGGACTGTGCATGCGATGACGATCCCGGTCGGCTCGGTCGTCGAGCTCAAACTCAACGACAAGACCCCGCCCGCCGTGACCGCGATCAACATGGTCGATCAGGAGCTGGACGGCGCTCCCGCCGGCATCGATATGTCCGCAAACAAGATCACGCTGTCGGATGCGTCAAGCACCGTCATCAACGTCGATCCGAAGAGCACGGTGTTCGTTGTAAATGGGAAGACGGATGCGAAGCTCACGGACCTCGCCGCTGACATGAGCGTGCATGCGGTCGTATCGACCCAGATGGACTACGACGGCGTCGCCGACCGGGTCATTCACTACTGCCAGGACAACAAGATCGACTACAAGTCTTCGGTCCCCGACAGCGCGTTCATGGACACGGACGGGATCGATGACGCGAAGCTGATCCTGGCGCTCAACGCCGCGGGCACACCGAGCATTACGCCGGCTACGGCCGTTCCTGCCGACGCGGTCACCGCTTCGGGCTCGGGGCTTGACCCGCACATCACGCCCGCCAACGCGGAACTCCAAAAGGTCCGGGTGGCGCAAGCGCGGGGAATCTCCCCCGAGCAGGTGCAGAAGGTGATCGACGAGCACACCGACAAGCCCGGTTTGGGCGTCTTGGGCGACCCGGGCGTGAACGTGCTGATGGTGAACCTGGCGCTCGACGCCACGCCTGCAGCTACTCCCCAAAGTGGGCCGGGCGCTGCAAAGCCGTGATCTGCGGCGAGTCATGAACAAAGCCCGCCCGGCGACTGACGACCTGCGCACGCTCCGTCGCGAGTGGAGGGGAAAAGGCAGAAATTCACGCCGCGAGGAGTGACGGAAATCGATTGCGCATCGGATCTCCACCGAAGGCAGATCCGGGCTAAAAAACACAGGCGCGAGCGTGGATGCCCGATGGCATTCCGCGCTCGCGCCGTGGGGTGAAGAATTAATTGGAAGGTCGCGGCGGACGTCCCTGGTATCCGCCCTGATCGCCGCCCGGCCCAGCCGGGTCGCCTCCGGGCCCACCGCCCTGGCCGCCGGGGCCGCGCCGGCCCGCGCCGGCGCCGCCGCCTTGTCCGCCACCGGGACCACGCGGCGGACGCGTCTCTTGCAGCGTCTTAAGCTGATCCGCCGTCAGAATCTTTTCCAGCTTCGCCTTCGTGTCCTTCTCCAACTCGTCGATCTGCTTCTTCTGGTCATCAGTGAGATCGAGCTTGTCTTCAACGAACCGCGGAAGCAGATGAAACCCGCCCGGTCCGTTGCCTGGTCCACCATTAGGCCCGCCGCCACCACCCGGCTGCCGGGGCGGCGGAGCGTTGCCCGGCGCGTCCTCTCCATGAACCATGGGGGCAACTACCGCGCCCGCGAGGAGGCCCAGAGACAGCAGGCAAATCGATACATGACGCTTACGAAGCATGGCAGACTCCTTCTGTAAACTCCGCCGAGGATCAACACGACAGACACCGACTGCGTATCCAAACGCCCGGTTTCGTGTCGGTAGCGGGGGAATATAAAGGAGGGAACCTGAAGGGGACGTGAAGGGCGAGCCGGGTTCCGATCATTGTGTTCGAGTCTTGCGCCGCAGATTCGGCACTACCGCGTTTTTTGGAGGCTCCCCAACCGGGAGAATCGGATGGGGCATTTTCTCCCTCTCCCGGTACTCCGGGGTGTACAGACCGGGGACATGGGTAACAGTCGTCCGGGGACATGGGTGACACTTTTCGGGCATGATAGTTGGCTCCAACAAAGGAGCAATGGCATGCCATGGAAGGTAGAGACCC
>JAQGHP010000737.1 GCA_028288775.1 Phycisphaerales bacterium
GCTACACGTTTTTCCGTCATGACCGACTCCATTGGGCAGTTGCCGAATAGCCTGGCTAATGATCAGAGCCGCGCCGTGTCGGCCCGGTCGGAGCAAAGCTCCGCTACGTGCCTTCGGCACGACCGGGGCGACACGCCCCGGCTCTGAAATCCTACCCAGCACTTAGGCTGGGCTGGCGCGTTTACGAGAGCCTCGGATACGCTGACAATACGCTGTGTGCCGCAGCCAGAATTTCCCTTTCAACTTCTCACAGCCTCATGGGTCGCGCCTATTAACCGGCCGCCGATCCGTGACGGCGCGGTCGTGCATACGAGCGGGATGATCATCGCGGTCAGCACATCCGATGAACTTCAGCGCGCGTATCCTGGAGCTGAAATTACAGACGCCGGCGACGGCGTTCTCCTTCCCGGGCTCGTCAATGCGCACGTCCATCTCGAATTGAGCGCCCTGACGCCCGGCGAGCCACCGGGGCGGTTTGTCGATTGGATCAAGCGGCTGGTGCCGCGTTCCCCGGTGTCGGCGGACGTCGTCGCGGAATTTGCCCGGCGCGGCGTCGCGACCGGAGTAAGCCAGTGTCTGCGGTTTGGCGTGACCAGCGTCGGCGACATCAGCCGCCAGTGCGGCGTCACGCGACCGCTCTTGAAACGCGGCCCGCTGCGCGTCGTCAGCTACGGCGAAGTGCAGGCGATGGCCAATCGCCGCGGGCTACTCGAAGAGCGTGTCGCCGCGGCCGTTGACGGAAAAGACAACAGCGACCGCCTGCGCGCCGGCATTTCGCCGCACGCGCCGTACTCGGTGGAAATGGGCGGGTATCGGCGATGCCTGGAGGCAGCGCGGGAGCGGGGCCTGCCGCTCGCGACGCACCTCGCGGAGACCGCCGACGAGGCGCCGTTCCTGGCGAAACACGAGGGGCCGCTCCGCGAGTTGTGGGAATACCTTGGCGCGTGGGACGACGCGGTGGCGGCATTCGCGGGCGGTCCGATCCGTTTCGCGCACGCGGTGGGGATGCTCGAGTACCCGACGCTCCTGGCGCATGTGAATTATTGCGATGACCACGAAATGGCGTTGCTGGCCGCGGGGCGCGCGAGCATAGCATACTGCCCACGGACGCACGCCTACTTTGGCCACCCGCCCCACCGCTGGCGTGAAATGTTGCGTGTGGGCA
The DNA here is from genome assembly GCA_028288775.1 of Phycisphaerales bacterium. GTDB lineage: Bacteria > Planctomycetota > Phycisphaerae > Tepidisphaerales > Tepidisphaeraceae > RYN-428. Next base: position 1,166 of record JAQGHP010000737.1, read on the forward strand.
TCAACGTGGCCGTGGGCACGGACAGTTGCGCGAGCTCCCCTGATTTGAATCTCGTGGACGACCTGCGGCTCCTCCGTCAGCTCGCTCCCGAAATCCCGGCGCTTGCACTATGGGAACTTGCGACGGTGCGTGCCGCGCGGGCGATCGGAATGGAAACCCGCGTGGGAACGCTCGAGGCGGGGAAAGCCGCGGACTTCGTCGTATTTTCGGCGTCGGGTAACGATCCGCTGGCAACGGTGCTGGAAAGTGAAACGCTGCCCAAGCAGGTCTGGATCGCCGGGGAACCTGTGCAAATTTCCTGCCAAATTACCGTACACGATTCCTAAATTGCGGCGCAGACTTTTAGCCTGTGCCTGCCAGCCTGAAAGGCTGCACCACAAGCGCACAAGCACGCGCGTTAATTAAGACACCAGTTCACCGCGGAGGCGCAGAGCGCGCGGAGAAGATTCAAGAATTGGGTAGTGGGTCAGTTCAAAAGGTCCGCTCGGTGCCACAGGTCGGCGTACTCGCAGACCTGTGCTTCTGTTACGACCTAGAAGGACAGGTCTCGGAATACCGCGACCTGTGGCACCCGTCTTTTTCAGACCGACCAACTACCAAGAATTTGCTTCTCTGCAGCCTCTGCGTCTCTGCGATGAGCCCTCCGGTGCGCGCTAAATAATCGCAATAGATATCGCTGCAGCGGCTCCGAAAGAAAAACATTTTTTCGGGGTTGCATTCGGTAGTAATGGGGAATTGGGTGGGATAAGTTGGCCCGCGTCGCAGCCATGCGACGGTTCCGCAAGCCATCGGGCGGCTTGCCGGTACGCGTCTCATTCTCGAATCCAGGGCAGTACACTCCGGCTCTCATCGGGCCACGGGGCCCTTCTCGCTTCGGGAACGACGCAGGACGACCCTCAATCTGTATCGGAGGTTCCGTGCTGAAGACTCACTCTTCCGCGTCGCGCTCATTCCCCGCGCATCGCCCGGCGGGCGAATTTCTCCTCGTGTCCCTTCACCGCACCGTACGCAACGGCCGCCGCCGGGCGCGGTGGGCGGTGGCATTAATCGCCCATGTAACGCTGTTGACGATCTGCGCGATGCGCTCTGCCGCGGCCGGTGCCCGCCAACCCGCGCTGGCGCCGCATGCGGATCCGGTCCAATCGCTGGAATCGCGCAGGCTGCTCTCCGTGACCCTCGACGCCAACGGCTGGACCGTCGTCACGCCCCAGACCGGCTCGCATGTCATTTACGTGAGCAGCTCCGGCGGCAACGACAACAACACCGGGCTCTCGGCCGCCAGCCCCGTCCGCACGATCGCCAAGGGCGAGTCGCTCATGCGCGACCACACGGGCGACCAGCTCCTGCTCAAGGCCGGCGATGTCTGGCATGAGAACTTCATCTTCTGGCGCCTCAGCGGTAAATCCGCGCAGGAGCCGATCGTGATCGGCTCATACGGCACCGGCGCGCGGCCCATCCTCATGACTGGCACCGGCTCGGGCTTCGCCACTGGGGCCAGCTCGAGCCCGGAAGTGGACTACGTCGATCTGATCGGCCTGCGCTTCTGGGCGGATGGGCGCGACCCCGCCGCGACCGCCAAACCGGTTGCCTCCGGCGCCACCGGTATTGCCTTTCTTGCCAAAGGCACCGGCATCCTGGTCGAAAACTGCCTCGTGCAGGACTACGCCGTGAACATGAATTTCCAGGACATGCTTGGGCCCATACAGAACGTTTCGGTGCGGCGGAACGTCGTCATCGACTCCTATTCCACCACCGGCCACTCCCAGGGCATGTACGCCACGGGCGTCTCCAACCTCCTCATTGAAGGCAATCTCTTCGATCACAATGGATATAACGAGAAGGTCGCCGGGGCCGAGGCTACGTGGTACAACCACGACATCTACCTCTCGTCCCACAACACCGGCGTCGTGGTCCGTGACAACACCATTTCCCGCGCCGCGGGCTACGGCCTCCAGGACCGCCCGGGCGGGATCGTGCAGAATAACCTGTTCATCAACGATCCGGTCGGCATGACCTTCGGTCTCGTGAACGGCGCGTCCACCACGCCGGGCGGGGTTTCCGGGCAGGTCACCGGGAATGTGTTCATCGGCGGGGCGAACATCGGGACGCTCCAGGGCGGCAGCGGGCTGATCGTCGGGAACGTCAAGGCGGGCGGGGGCACGGTCATCGCCAACAACATCTTCACGCATAGCGTCGCCAACTCCCCCGCCGCCATCACGCTCTCGTACGGCAGCAATCAAACCGACCCGCAGGACTCCGTCGGCATTAACGACATCAGTTTCAAGAACAATATCGTTTACAACTGGACGACCGGCGTTGAGGTGGACAGCGGGCAAAAGCCGGGCGGCACCGGGCTGACGGCCTTCAACCGCGTCAGCTTCACCGGCAACGAATTTGAGAACCTCAGCGGCCCGGCGCTCAAGCACCGCGACCCGATCTACACGAGCCAGGAAAAGTGGAGCGGCGACGTCTACTTCGCCACAGGCGGGTGGACCTCGGGCGGCAAGGCCGTGCCGATGGACACCGCGACGCTCACCAAGGCCATCCCCTTCATCGACCCGTCGCGCACGATCGAGTCATACAACCAATCCGTCGGCGGCGCGGCGAGCGTCAGCGACTTCATCGCCAAATCGCGCCTTCAGTCGAAGCAAACCTGGAATACCAAATACGACGCCGCGGGCGCAGTCGGGTACATCACCAAGGGATTCCAGCTTTCGGGCACCATTCCGCCCGTCGTGGGCGCAACCCCCAAAAGCGCGCGGTCCGTCTCCCAGGCGCTGCAATGGAGCGCGGAATCCGGCGTGGCGTTCGACAACTTCAGCGGCCTGGGCTACGCCGACGGCGGCGACTGGGCCGAGTACAAACAGCTCGACTTCGGCACCGGCATCACCAAGTTCAGCGCGAACGTCGCCACGCTCCTCGGCTACGGAGGCACGATCGAACTGCATCTGGACGGCGTCGCCGGGAAGCTCATCGGCACGTTGAAGGTCAGCCCCACCGGCGTGTGGAGCAAATACACGCTGCAGAGCACCGCCGTCACCGGCGCGACGGGCGTTCACGATCTGTACCTGGTCTTCAAGGGCGGGAAGGGCGTTGCGAACGTGCAGAACTTCAGCTTCGCCTGATGCGGAGATCCGAGGCGGGGCCGGTCGCTTCAGGGCGATCGCATTTGGCCACAAGCTCCGGTTCCCTCTCCCGGTACGCCGGGGGAGGGTTAGGGAGGGGGTTCGTTCGGTCAGGTGCCGAAAGATCCTCTCCTGCACCACACGCGCATCGCCTGTCAAACCTTGCCCCCACCCCTGCCCTCCCCCGGAGTACCGGAGGAGGGGGTAAGTCCCCAAGGCGATCTCCTTGCGGTGTTTGACCGTGCGGCAGCGCGGTTCGTACTTCTAGGGCAGGCTTTCAGCCTGCAATTAGAACTGAAACCCCCCCGGCGTCAGTCGGCGAATGGCCTGCTGGATTTGCTCGTTGACCTCGAGCGGTCGGCGGACCATCTGCCAGACGCCGCAGGGCTTTTCTTCATCGACCGGCAGGATTTCGATTGAGCCCAATCCCAACAGCCGCTCGCGGAACGTGCGGAACACGCGGGTGCGGGCGATCTTTCGCAGTGGGCAGTCGAAGATCTCGATGCTGAAGACCCCCGACAGGCGGAGGACGCGCTGATCGGTCAGCACGTAGAGGCGGCCCATCCAGTTCAGTGTCGCCCACATGACGCGCCCGCCGATGACGGACACGCCCGCTTCGACGAAGCCGCGGATGTGTGGATCGCCGTGCAAGGCGCAGAGGATGATCGCCACCGCGGCCGCGACCTTCAAGGAGCTGAGCGCGATGTACCAGCGCGAGGGCTTGAGGATGAGGATCACCAACTCCCCGTCGCGCAGGACGTGGCGCGTGAGGAGCGTGGCGACGGAAGTAATAATCGGCGGAGCCACCGGAGCGGCGGCCGCGCCTTCCGCGGCGTTCAGGACGCCCGCGTCACATGCCGGGCGTGCCCCCGGACGCCGGCCCGGGGCCACCAGCCGCTTTGCGCGCGAGGCAGCCGGGGGCTTGGGCATGGGCATCCGCCACAATCGGCGGCGCTTCAAGGGGGCTGGGGGTTGCATCGTTGCGGGGCTCACGGCCGGGCCTCCAATACATCTCGCTTTAGCGTAACAATGTCGGGCAAGTTGCGGTAATAATTATTGAAGTCCAGTCCGTACCCCACGACGAACTCGTCGGGAATTTCAAACCCCACGTAATCCACCTGCATCTCCCGCGACGCGGGCCGGTCTTTGCGCAGGAGCACGCACGTCCGCACGCTGGCGGCTCCCATCGCGCTGACCAGCGGCACCACCAGCCGCAGCGTGTTGCCGCTGTCGAGGATGTCGTCCACCAGCACCACATGGCGGCCGCGGACGTCTTCGAGTTGGCGCTCGATGACTTGCGCCCCTTGGCTGGAGACGCTGCGACCGGGGTAGCTGCTGACGGTCAGCAGGCCGATCTTCATTGCTATGGGGATTTCGCGAATGAGGTCGCCGCAGAAGACCATGGCCCCGGTGAGGATCGGCACGATCGTCACTTCGGCGCTGCCGTCCATTTTCGGCGGGGTATGGTCGGCGGTAATGGCCGCGGCCATCTCGTGAACGCGCTGGGCGATTTGCCGGCGGGGAATGAGAATGCGGTCGATGTCGCCCTGCATTGAGGAATGTTGTACTGAATTGCGGGGCCCGAATGAAGGGACGGGCGAAGCGCGTGAGACGAAACTCGGGCAATCGCTACAGCTCCGTGTACTTCACATTCTTTCCGCGGGCCTTCTCGACGGGGTATTTGGCGGCATCCTTCTGGAGTTTTTGCTTCAGCGCTTCGCCCAGATCGACCTTCATATGGTCGGCGAGGAGCAGCAGTGAATGCAGGCAGTCGGCCAGCTCATCCCGCACCTGCTCGCTCCGGGCGGCCAGCGTTTCGTCCAGCTCCGGGCCGGTCTTCCACTGCATCAAAGCAAGCAGCTCCGACGCCTCCACGGCAAGCGACACGGCCAACTCCTTGGGAGTATGAAACTGCGCCCAGTGCCGCTCGTCGCGGTGGGCGAGGACACGCTTCGTAAGCTCGGCGAGGGTGGAGGAGTTCATCGGATTGGATTGTAGGGGTTTTGTCGTGTTCGCGGTTGAAGGCTTGGCCGCGGCGGACCGGAGAACAGACGATTAAGATTAAGATTAGGATTAAGATTAAGATAGGAGCGCGTGGAGATGCGCCTGAGAGCGCTATCTTAATCTTAATCGTCTGTTTCTGATTCCGATGGAGCGTATCCGCCCTCACGTCCCGGAAAGCGATTGGATGGTATTGCGGAGATCCCCCACCTGCGTGATTCGCAGGCCGAAGTTTTCGCCGACCTTTACGGTTTCCCCGGCGGCGATGGTCTTGTTGTTGATCATCAGGTCCAGCGGCTCGTCGCTGCGTTTGCTGAATTCGATGATCGCCCCCACCCCCAGCCGCATGACTTCCGAGAGCATCAGCTTCCGCTCGGCGAGCTTCACGATGATCGGCACCTGCATGCGCAGGATCCGACCCAACTCCCCTTGCGGGGCGGCCTCATTCTTGCGATCGGCCTGAAGCACGGGCATGGAAGGATTATCGGTCGCGGAGGGGGGAATGCAATACGAGTGCTGAGGACTGAGGACTGAGGATCTGAAGTTGAAAGCAGCCCGAATAGTATAGTCTGCCTTCTGCCTTCTGCCTTCTGCCTTCTGCCTTCTGCCCTCAGCACTTCTTAAACAACAACGACGCATTATGCCCGCCGAAGCCGAAGCTGTTGCTCATGGCGTAGGTGATGCGTTTGTCTTTGGCCTTGAGGGGGGTGTAGTCGAGGTCGCACTCGGGGTCGGGCTCTTCGAGGTTGATGGTTGGGGGGATGATGTTGCGGTCGATGGCGAGGGCGCTGATGATCGCTTCGACTCCGCCACTGGCGCCCAGAAGGTGGCCGAGCTGGCTCTTGGTGGAGCTGAGGGAGAGTTTGCGGGCGTGGTCGCCGAAGGAGGATTTGACGGCCTTGGTTTCGGCCAGATCGCCCAGCGGCGTACTGGTGCCGTGGGCGTTGATGTAATCGACGACCTCCGGCGATACGCCGGCGTCCTTAAAGGCGAGGTTCATTGCCATGGACGCGCCACGGCCCTCGGCGTCGGGGGCGGTGATGTGGTAGCCGTCGCCGCTCATGCCGTAGCCGACAAGCTCGGCGTAGATGCGTGCGCCGCGCTTCTTCGCGTGCTCATACTCTTCGAGGATGACTACGCCCGCACCTTCGGCCATGACGAACCCGTCGCGGCCCTTGTCCCACGGGCGGCTGGCGCGAGTGGGCTCGGCGTTGCGGGTGGAGAGGGCGCGGGCCGCACAGAACGTGGCCATGCCCAGCTCGCACAAGGCGGCCTCGGAGCCGCCGGCGATCATGATCTCGGCGAGGTCGTGCTGCACCAGCCGGGCGGCGTCGCCGATGGCGTTGGAGCCGGTGGCGCAGGCCGTGGAAACAGCGGTGTTGGGGCCGTTGAGGCGGAAGAGGATGGAGACGTTTCCGCTGGCGGCGTTGGGCATGAGCCGCGGGACGGTGAACGGGCTGACGCGGCTGACGCCCCGCTCGATGAGGATCTTGTACTGCTCTTCGATCGTCTCGATGCCGCCGATGCCCGTACCGATGACCACCCCGCAGCGCGTGCGGTCTTCCTTGTCGAAATCGAGGCCCGCGTCCTTGACGGCGGACATCGAGGCGGCGAGGCCGAATTGCCCGAAGCGATCGATCCGGCGGGGTTGCAGGCGCTCGTCGGTATATTTGGCGGCTTCCTGGGCGTACTTGGCGAGGTCGAAACTAAAGCATTCGCCGCCGATTTTGACGGGGTATTTGTCGGTGTTCCACCGGCGGATGACCGTGATGCCGCTCTCGCCGGCGCAGAGCTTGTCCCACATCTCGTCGTGGGATTCGCCCAGCGACGTAACGACCCCCAAGCCGGTAATAACGACACGACGCCTGGCCATTCGCCTTGAACCTCCGGAGCCCACGGGTAGCGCCCCCGGCCGCCGGGCAAAGCCCGATCGCGCCCGGGCCGCCGGCCCAGAAACAATTCCGCGTGTTACTTGCCGGAATGCTCCTTGATGTAGTCGATCGCCTGGCCGACGGTCTGGATTTTCTCGGCCTCTTCGTCGGGGATCGACAGCTCGAACTCGTCCTCGAACTCCATGACAAGC
>JAQGHP010000741.1 GCA_028288775.1 Phycisphaerales bacterium
ATCCGGCTAAGCAAAGGTATTTGGGCAACATCATTAACTGGAGCCTCAACGCCGACAGACTGTTGGCAGTCAACCATGAGGTGCTGGCTCTTCGCGACGAGTTGTTGAGTCGGCAGGAATTGCCATCCGCGGATCGGGCGAGATCCTTGTATCAATTCGTGGATCGACGCGCGTACTTTCACTTCCTGCTCGACCCCGAGCGCCCCTGGCTGACCCGGAAAATCCACGATCCAACTGACCCGAAATTCGTGCAGGGGTCCCAGGCGATACGGGACAGGATCAGCGGCTGGGAGCTGGCCCTCCAGACGGCCGGCCTGCCCGATCCGCGAACACCGGAAGAACGGACCGCCGATCGCACCGACCCCATTCCCCCGCACAGCGTGTGGAAGGGCACGCGGAGCTATCGGAAGGGCGGGTACGCGGGCCAAACGGTTCCGTACGAGTTGTTCGTGCAAAAACGGGAGGGCGAGCATTTCACCGGCCACGCCTTCGACAACGGACATGGCCGAAACCGCGTGAGCGTGGACGGAGAGATCCGCGGAAATACCCTCACCTGGAGCGAGCACAGTCCCGGAGGGACGCTCACGATGCGGGGCACGCTTAACAACGGCCAAATTCTGGTCACCTTCACCGGCCTATACAACAGCGGCGTGACAAACGAAGGAGACGGGGAGCTGAACCGGGACGAGACGGGTAACCAATAACGCACGCGGCGACATGACCCTGTCGCTCTGCAACCCGCCTGGGCGACTTCGCAGCGATGCCAGTGCAAATTTGTGATCCGAAACACATCGGCCGTTAAAATATTTGCTCCCAACTGTCAGCAAGTCAGTCGTTGCCGCTATTAGTTCATAGGGTAGATCAAATCCGCAAGTTAAAGGAGAACCCAATGAAGCGAATCACACTGGCCACGCTGCTCTTGACGACCTTGACGTTGTTCAGCCAACCCGCCCATGCCAAGCATCCCAAGGCCGGCCGCGGAATTCCCGGCACGGTTACCGAGGTTGCACGCAATTACTTCCTGATGGACTTGGCGAACGGCGAAACCGTGAAGGTATTCGTCACAGCAAACACCAATATCCAACTCCACGGGGCGCCCAGTGACTCATCGCACGTAAAGCCCGGTGTGCGGGTTCGAGTGACGGGAACCACGACCGACGGCGGATCGACCATCGAATCGTACAAGGTCAACATTACGGCCGAGAACGAAGCCCACGGTTAACGCAGCCCGGGGTGCATGACTGACGTTGGAAGGAGAATTCCCGTGACGCGATTCGCATTGGCATTGACGAGTGTGATCCTGGTAACCGTTGGCCTGGCGGCCGGCGCCGAGCGTGCGGTGAGGAAGCCGGTCGCTCCAAAGCACCGCCCCCATTATCGGGTGGGCAAAGCGCCAAAGGCGGAGTTCAAGGTTCGCAATCGAACTCTCAAGGTCGATCCCACAGTCCCGGCGGTGAAGGCCATCCGGAAAATGGTCGCGCGAAGCATGGCCCCCGCCGTCCGTAAGGCACAGGTCGAGAATTATTACCACAAGGTGTTCGGCACCCGGTACGTCGAAAGAACCCGCTGGGAACCGGTGTACGTCGGCCCATTCCGTTCCGATTTCGTCTACTGGACGTACGATTGGCCGGTCGCAACGCGGGCGGTGTGGGCCTGGAACAACCGTTCTTACGTTGACGCGGAGTTGTGGGCCCAATGGATGGAGGACGCCGCGTTCGCGAGGCAGATCAACATCTACACGAACGAAAATCGCCCGGCGAAACCCGGCTTCGTTCCCGACCGCTATGCGGACCTCGAGCCGCTCGTCATCTACAACGACGATTACATCGACGCGGCATTCAACCCCGAGGAGGATGACACCCCAAGCATCATTGTCGGCGGCGTGAGGAACGGACGCGTGGCCGATCTCGAGGCGGGAGCGGCGCGGCTCTTCGGCGGGGGGCGCTCGATCATCGGACGGGTTGACGCAACACTCGACGGCCTGGAGTTCATCGCGCTTCCTGTCAAATCTGACGCGGCGTACCAGATCCGGGTCACGCAGGACGGGCCGCTCTACGCGTTCGGCCCGAAAACGATCAAGCCCGAAAATGCCTTTGGAGATGAAGCCGCCAAGTGGGAGATCGTCGAGAATATCGTGTCGGGGAAGGGGATTGACGTCGTCTATCGCAGGAACGTCATCGCGGGCGAGAATATCCGGCTGCACGGATTCGAATTGTCGGTCGCGTCGGAATCCATCGAGCTGATGAGGCCGGCTACTCCTGCCGCGACGCTGGCGGTGAAGGACGCCGAGGCGACGATCAACCTGATGTTCAGGAGCTCCAGGGAGGGCGGCCGCAGCGGGGTCGTGCGCAACACGCCGGATTTGCAGCCGCAACTGGAAATCGCGCGGGACGCCGCTCACGACATGGTCACCGAAACGGGCAGCGTCGATCAGGCGAAAGTAAATCTCTTCCACGCTTCGCTGGCCAAGGCCCTGAAGCTCGTGTCGGCGGGCCTGGGCCCGAACAAGGGCCGCAACGGAGTGAACGACGCCCCGCATGATGTGATTCAGCGGATCAACACGCTCGAGGAGAGTGTGAGCGCGGTCGAGGAATTGCGCAGCAGCGCCTCCCGAATCATCAATTGACAGTCCGCGACGCAATAAAAGAGCGGGCGACCGCTCCCTTTGGATCGGCGAACGATCGCCCCAAGTTGCACTTCCCGTTACTTCGCCGGCGCGGTCGCAGGATTCCCACGCGCCGCTTGCTGCCGGATCAGCTTCAACACCTCCGCCGATCGCTCGGGCCTGCGCCGGTCGGGTGCGGGATACCAGGGTTGGGCATCGCTGGGCTTTTCCTGCGTCTCGTCAAAAACCTGGATGTGACTCTTCGCCTGCGGCTCGGCATAGTCCGGGAAAACGACGATCTTAAACCGTGTCCGCTCCGTCCATCGGCGGATGATGTGCAGATCGCCCGGGTATTCCCGCCATCCGGTGACGAGCGATCCCTCCTGCCCGGTCTCCAAGTTCATCGACATCGGCGGGGCCGCGAGCGCCTGCCGGGCGATCTCGGCGACCTGCTTGGCCGGTATATCAACCTGCCCCGAAGGGTTCCGGTCAATCTCCTCGGCCGGCGCAGCCGGCTGCTTCCACTGACACCCACCCGCCGCAAAAAGCACGGCCAAGCCCATCACGCTCCCAAGAACTCGCCCAGACCACTTGATCGCAATCTCATTCATCGACTCGCCTCGCTTCCATGCCAACCCCCAGAACCCAACGTCATATAACCCAACACTCGGTGCGACTACCCTCCCCGAATGCAGAACCCAGCAATTCTGCCTACTGCCTACTTCCCACTCTGCACTCCGCACTCTGCATTTACCGGTTCATATCCTTGCTCCAATCCTTCTGCCCCATCCGCGCCACCCGCCGTCTGCCCGTCGCGGCGGGCATCGTTCTTCGCCTCGGCGGCTCGAACACGTGCAGCCAGTGCTGGTTTTTCATCACCACGAAGCCCAGGATTCCCCCGCCCAGGTGAGCAGCTTCGCCCCCCGCGTTCATGCCCGCGTTGCCGCCGTAGGTGATTACGGTATATGCCGCCAGCGCCACGCCGATGATCGCGAGCGTGCGTACGGTGAAGGGCACAAAATAGTAAAACACCTGCACGTCCGGCGCGATCATGGCGGCCCCGACGAGCAGCCCGAATATGCCCGCGGATGCCCCGATCAGCGGCACGTCCGGCCCCGTGACCAGCACGTGTGCCGCGGCCAGCAGCATGTACATCGCCGCCCCGGCCAATCCGCACAAGAGGTAAAATGCTAGGTATCGCCGCGAACCGAAATGCGCCTCGACGATCGGCCCAAAGAAGTACATGCCGATCATGTTCCCGATCAAATGCATGGGCGAAGCGTGCAGGAACTGAAACGTAAAAAACCGCCAGACCTGCACGTGCTTCACCGCCTCGGCGGTGGAGAAATACCCCCAGCGCTGCAGCGGCCCCATGAGATCGTACAACGACGCTGCTTCATACCCGCCGAAGCCGTCAGGCTGCATCGCAGGCGCTGCCGCACGTTTGAGAATCGCATCGAGAAAAAAGACCGCGACGTTAATGACGATCAGCCACGTCGTCACCGACCAGGCACTAAAATGCCCAAACCCCGCCCGCGGCAGCGAGCTGCGATAGTAATCCCGGTCCGCAATCCCCATAGTCCCCCGATCCTACCGCGACAGGCCGCGGCTCACCAATCAGTTGTTTGAGTAAATTGCCGCGAACGTCGTCGTGGTCTTGCGCGCGTCCGCAGGAACGGCCCAATCGAACACCGAGACGCCGATAAGCCGAGGTAGAGGACAGAAGAAGGATCGATTTAGCATTACCGCCTCGGCCGCGCTCCGGTCCCCTCTCCCCCGTACGCGGGGGAGAGGGATAGGGTGAGGGGCGGAACGTCGCGTTGCGCCGAAATTCCGAACCTGTAGGGTGGGCGTACTCGCCCACCGTCGGTTGACCGCTTGAGAGTCAAATGGTGGGCGAGTACGCCCACCCTATATGGCCTTCCTGCGAATCACACAACCTCACGCTCGGCCCCTCACCCCCGCCCTCTCCCCCGAGTACGAGGGAGAGGGAGACAAGCCCTTTTCATCGCTATGAATCCTGCCTCCGCGTTTTCCTCTGCGTCTCTGCGTCTCTGCGTTCGATTCCGCGTCGGAGCGAAAAGAAGCTAAGCCATGGAGGTGGGTGTACTCGCCCACCATTTGACAATCGAGGTCAACGGACGGTGGGCGAGTACGCCCACCCTACAAAATCCCGCTTTTCCCGCATCCGCGTCTTAGCGTCTTGGTGTTCATTCGATTCCCCTCATTCAACAAGTCACCGCCCGCGCGCACCGACGTCGGGTGACAAGCCCCGCCGTCGCGGCGATCAGGAGGATTGACGCGCTCCCCGGCTCCGGCGCGTCCACGAACGCGGCGTAGAAGTCGCAGGTGGCGGTGCCATTGCGATCGGGCACGCTGCCGATGCGGACATAGGATGCCTCGGCGTTGGTTGTTCCGTTGCCCCAATGCGTACCGACGCCCGCCGTCGAGCCATTCAGGCCGTTGTTTTCGTACTGGCTGACATAGAACGCACAGTCCGGGCCGACCGCGGCAAGGTCGCCGTAGGATTGGCTGCCGGAGAAGATGTCGGACGTCGTCGGCAAGCCGGTGTATCCCGGGCCCATCGTGTATTTCGTGATCGTGCCGTCGTTGTTGTTGCTGTAGAGCACTGAGGAGCCCGCCATGGTCTGGGCGAAGGCCATGCCGTCGGGGTGATGCGCCGTGTTGAATGAATTCACCAGCGTGCCGGTGTTGGTGATAATTTGGATCGCGCTGTTGGCCTGGATCGCCAGGGCGATATTGCCCGTCGGCCCCGACACGATCCCGTCCACGAGGCCCGGCGCGTTGTAGATCAGCGTGTTCGACGCGGCGATCGGGTCATAGACGAAAACTTGTCCCGCCGAGCCGTTGGAATAGGCAATGCGCCCGTCGGGCAGCGCGATGACGCCCCATCCGTTTCCGCCCACCGTCCCCGCCAATGTGACGGCGGAGGTCGTGGCCAGATTATTGGGGTCAAAGCGCTGCAACCCCGCCGGGCCGACGGCGTACACGTTTCCGTCCAGACCGTTGGTCATTCCAACCGCGTTGGGGGCAAGGCCCGGGATGGTGTAAGTAGCCGTCGCCCCGTGGACCGGCGTGCCCAGGTGCGTCGTGTTCTGCGTCAGGCTATGCACGATGATGTTGGATCCCTGGCGCGTGAGGAGTGCGTTGGTGCTGTCCCAGGCAAATCCGCCTTCCTGAGAGAGCAGTGGACCAGTAAAGATCTGCTGCGTATAGGTGGGATCCTGAACCGGGAACTGGTTGGCCGAGGCTGCCGCGGCGGGCAGAAGGCAGGCGAAAATAGCAGATACAACCAAAAGAGAGTTCTTGCTGCCGAGAGAATGAAGGTGCATGATGCGCTCCAGTGAAGTGTGAGAATTCCCGGCATCGGCTCACGGAGCCGACCGGAACTTAAGCGACCTGATAAATGGATGGAGCCCCACCCGCGCGGTCGCGTACCACGCCCAAAGGCTTTACGGAAGTGCCCAGCCCTCCATCGAAAATCCGCTAGTCAATTTATGCGGAGAAGAAAGCCGCCGCAAGTAGAAATTAATCGATTCTTAATAGTCTCAGGGCAACGTAACCGTGAACGTGCCGAGCGCCGCCCCCGCGGCGAAATTCCCGGCGACGTCCTGCACCGCATCCGGCAGGAGGCTCACCGTGTACGTGCCGCTAGCGGTGGAATCCCAGGCGCCGTTGGGTGGGGTGATCTGATAGGTCGCCGTGCGGGGAGAACCGTTCGTGGGCGTGTCGATCGAGACTAAACTCGCGGCGGCGCTGTAAGCGATCGCCGCGTTCGTCACCACAATATTATTGCTGCCCAACGTCGCGACATTCACCGCGGTCGCGTCCGCGAAGGTGACGGTGAACGTGTACGTCGTCGCGCCGGCCGAAGGGCTCGCGACGTCGGGCGCGACTAGTGAAGTGATCGTCGGCCCGGCGGTGTCGATGGTGACCGCCAGAACAGGCGAATCCGCCGACTCGGGCTGCCCGGGCGACGTCTGACGCGCCGTGATGGAGTGGGCCCCGTCCGCGAGCGCTAATGAGCCGCTGGTGGTAACCGCCGTGCTGGTGGTTCCCGCCTGCGCAACGGCCGCGCCGATCGCCACGCCATCGGCGTAGAGCGTGACGGTCGCGCCAGGGATCGTTCCGGGAACGATGAACTGGAGGGACTGCGCCGGCGTCGCGTTATTCAGGTTTGTGATCGCGTCCGCCTGCGAGACGCCGCTGTCGCTCGCGGCGGCCAGCGCGGGTGCTCCCGGGGACGCAGTAACGGGGACGGGGATGGAAACGGTGAAGGTGCCGAGCGTCTGCGCCGCGTCCGAATTGCCCGCGGTGTCGCGGACCTGGCCGGCCTGCAGCGTCAGCGTATATACGCCCGAGTCGACAAAATCCCACGTACCGCCCGGCGGAGTGAATTGATAGGTCGCGGTGCGGGGCGTGCCATCGACCGCATTGTCTACCATCACAACACTCGCGGGGGCGGAGAAGTTGCCCGGGCCGGTGACGACGACATCGCTGTTATCGAAGCTCGTGGTGTCCAGCGCGACATTGTCGCCAAGGGTGACGGCGAAGCTGTAGACGGTCGCGCCCGCGACGGAAACATTCGGCGCCCCGAGCGCCGTCGCGGCGGGCGCGGTGGCGTCGATTATGACCGTAGTCTCCGCGGAATCCAGCGATTGCCCCGCGCCCGGCGCGGTCTGGCGGGCCATGAAGGAATGCGGGCCGTCCGCGAGCGGTGCCGCACCATTGGTTGTAATGAGGGTCGTCGTGCCGCCCGCCGTGGCCGAACCAATGGGCACGCCGTCCGCGAAAAGCGTGACGGCCGCGCCGGACACGGTGTTCCCGACGGAGAATTGCAACGCCCCCGCGGCGGAGTTGTTGTTCAGGCGCGTCAGCCCGTCCGTCGCCGAGACACCCGTGTCACTGCCCGCTGAAAGCGCGGGGGCCGTGGGCACGGGGCTGGGCGGGATGGCGACGTTGACGGTGAAAGTGCCGATCGTCGCGGACGCGGCGGGGTTGCCGGCGGTGTCGAAGACCTGGTTGGCTTGCAGCAGCATCGAATACCCGCCGCTGTCGCCGGCGCTCCACGCGCCGCCGGGCGGGGTGATGGCGTACGTCACGTTGCGGGGCATGCCGTTGGTCAGCGAGTTGACGCTCAGGAACGTCGCCGGGGCGCTGAATCCATTGGGGCCGGTCACCAGCACGTCGCCATCGCCGAAGCTCGCGACGTTCAGGCTGAGGTTGTCGCGGTAGACGACAAGGAAGGTGTAGCGCGTGCCGCCCGCGCCGCTGACGGAGGGGGGATTGGTCGAGGCGGTGGGCGCGATGGTATCTACTACGATCCCAATAGGCGTGGAGTCGAGCGATTCGGAATGGCCGGGCAGCGTCTGCCGTGCGGTCACGACGTGCGACCCCGCGGAAAGCCGCGCATTGCCGAGCGTCGTGAGCGTGATCGTTCCGCCGCCCGAAACGCCGGAGGCGAGTGGTGCGCCGTCCACGTAGAGCGTCACGGCCGCACCGCCCAAGGTTGCGGGCACCGAGAATTGCAAAGCCCCGGCGGGGGAGCTGTTATCCAGGTTAGTGATGGAATCGGCATTCGAGGCGCCCGTGTCGCTGGCGGGCGACAGCGCCGGCGCACCGGGCGCGGGCGAGATCGTCAGACCAATGCCCACCGCGAACGTGCCCAGCGCGCGGCCGGCGGCGGTGTTCCCCGCGATGTCGCTCACCTGCCCGGCCTTGAGCGTGACGGTGTAGACGCCGTTGTCCGCCCCGCTCCACGCGCCGCCGGGGGCGGCGATGTGGTAGGTGGCGGTCCGCGCGGGGGCGTCGGAACTGCCGTCGAGCCCTGCGAGCGTCGCAGCCCGGCTGTACCCGTGCGGCCCGGTCACCACCACGTCATTGCCGTTCAGCGACGCCACGGAGATCGCGGCGTCGTCGGTATAAGAAACGCTAAAGGTGTACCCGCTCGCGCCCGCGGCGGAGATCGGCGCGGCCGAAAGGGCGGCGGCGGGGGGCGTCGAAGCGATCGTCACGGTCGACGCAGAAGACTGCGGCGACTGTGCCCCGCCGAGAATTGCCTGCCCCGCCGTGAAGGCATGCGGGCCGTCCGAGAGCGCGTTCGCGCCGTCGGTAGTCACGAGCGTGGAGGTTGATGTCGCGGTCGCGCTGCCGACGGGCGTGCCATCCGCGTACAGCGTGACGGTCGCGCCGGGAATCGTGTTGCCGATGCTGAAGGTCAGCGCCTTCGCCGCGGAGGCGTTGTTGAACGAAGTGACAGCGTCGGATGCGGATACTCCGCTGTCGCTCGACGGCAAAAGCACCGGGGCCGCGGGCGTGGAGGAGTCGATGGCGACTGCGAACGTCCCCAGCAAGACGGCGGGGTCGGTGTTCCCCAGCGTATCATGAACTTGCCCGCCTTGGAGGACGACGGCGTATGTCCCGTCATCCGCCGCGGACCATCCCCCGGCGGGTGGGTTGATCTGATAGGTCGCGGTGCGCATCGTCCCGGGGAGGGCCGAGTCGAAGGCCGCGAGAATTGCCGGCTCGGAGAATCCGCCGGGGCCGGTGACGACGATATTGCCGTCGCCGAAGCTGCTGGGATCGACGGCGGTGGCGTCCGTCCAGACGACGGAAAACTGGTACGGCTGCACGCCGGGCGAAGAGATAGAAGCCGCCGCCAACCCCGCCGCGGGCGGCGCGGTATCCGGCGTCCGCTGGAGTGCCGGAGCGGCGCGGTCGCCGAAGGTCAGCTTCGCGGAGTGTTTTTTCGTCAGGTTGACGACCGAAACCCCGCCCGCCGGGAACGTCGCCACATCCCCCGCAGGCGGCGTCTGCACTACGTGGTAGACCCTCGCGCCGAGCTTCTTAAACGTGAACGCGCCGTGCTTGTTGCTGACGGCCACCGGTTCGCCCGCGTCGAGCGAGCCGTTGCCGTTAAGATCAAGGAAGAGCGCGACGCCGGGGAGAAGGCGCTCCTTGTGCTGGCGTTTGCCATCGCCATTGAGATCTTCGAAGACGGTCCCGGTGATCGTGCGCGAGAGGAACAGCCGCGGCTCAAGGGCTTCGACGCCTCGCGCGGGCGCCCCCAAGGGCGAACCCTGCGCGCGGAGGATGGGCGAGGCCCGCCCCGACATGGACCGCGCATCCCGCTGCATTGCGAACTCCCGACTGCCGATCTGCGTCCCAACGCCGACACACTGCGGCGTCGGCAAACCAACTTACCATCATGGATCAGCCCGCCGCTCCTGCCAACGGAAAATCCGCCCGGGAAGAGGGCGGACGCTTCAAATCCCCGAGATATTGACATACTTGCGACGCGCCGCCGCTACGGACGTTACAGTTTACCAATCATTGCGGACGCCGTTCGATCCCGCCGCGGCCCAGTAGATTTGGGATGCTTTGGTGGGACGGAGAATCTTTGTATCACGGGCGTGGAAGTGAAGGCATTGGGCAATGGCGGGGCAGACATTCTTGTCTGTCTCGGGGCAGGGAGTGGAGGCATTCAGTACCAGTGGGGCAGACATTCTTGTCTGTCTCGGGTCGGGGAGTGGAGGCATTCCTGCCTCCCGATCCGACCCGACGAAAGTTGCGAGTCCGCTCGGGGGGCAGGAATGCCCCCACTCGCAGACTCGCGACAGACAAGAATGTCTGCCCCACTTTGGATGACAGACAAGAATGTCCGCCCCACCTTATCGACAGACAAGAATGTCTGCTCCACCTCAGATGCCAGACAAGAATATCTGCCCCACCTTACAGACAGACAAAAGTGTCTGCCCCGCCTCGCAGACAGAGAAGAATATCTGCCCCACCGGATAGTCAGGCAAGAATCCTTCCCGACCGCCTATTTGTCGGTCAGCTCAAACGTAACATTCACCTGCGCCCGCACGGCGATCTGACCCAGCGGCAGCGTCTCCTCCCCCTCGCCTCCGGCCCCGGCGGGCACGGCCTGCATGGAGTTTTGGGCCATGGCGTTCATGCGGAGGTTGTATCCGCCGAAGTAGCCTTCATACCCCTCGGCGATCTGCTGCGGCTTGCCGATCCCGCAGGTCAGGTCCCCCGCGAGAGCGACGGCTTTTCCTTGGCCGCCCTGATGGCCATCGAGCGCGCCTGGTCGCGATACTTGCGCAACTCCGTGGTGCGGAATTCGAACCCATTGACCTGGTTCGCGCCGTTCTTGAGGGCCGTGTCGACGAGTTTCTCGAAGAGCTTGGTGTCGCGGAGTTTCACTGAGTAGCCCCGCCGGGCGATGTAGCCGCGAATGCCCTCGTAGGGGTGATTGCCCTTGTACTCGACTTCCACTTGCAGGTTGTCGATCTGCAAATCCTTCTTCTCGACGCCCAAGGCCGCGATCGCTTTCACCAGCCGGGCGGACTGCGCGTCATTGTCGCCCTTGGCCTTGTCCAAGGCTTCGCCAAACGTCTCAACGCCGAACTGCACGATCACTTCATCGGGCGTCACGTAGACGATCGACTCGCCCGCCGTCGCGACCGTCCGCAGCGGCGGCGTCTGCTCCCCCCAGCACACCCCGGCGGGCAACGAAACCAGCAGCAATAAGATTCCACCAAGCAAACCAGCGCGGCGTGATCGCATGGGCGTTCTCCTGAGATGGACGGTACCCGCCCCCGGACGCCGGATTCCCGCGCCCTGAACGAACGAATTTCCGCCATCAACTTGGATGCCCCATGCGCCGGAAAGTTTCAGCAGGCAAAGCATTACGTCCAAAGCCCACGGGAGAGGCGACGGTGAGGCCAGTCTCCAGCCACTTGCTCCGCCGGCCGGAGTGAACGCCGCAAGCGTACCCCGCAATACACGGCGCATTTTTGTCATTCGCATGCCGGCCGGGCTGCTCTATCCTTCAGCCCGTCGTTGCCCGTCATCTTACCTTGGAGGCAAAGCCCATGTCTGACCTTTTCTCGATACTCGCCCAGTCCGATTCCGGCCGCGGGGGCCTCGTATTCGGCGGCGCGATGCTCGTCGTCGTGCTCGTCATCGGCATTGCCGCGTTCGCGTTCTGGCTCTGGATGCTGATCGACCTTCTGCAATCGTCACGCCCGACGAACGAGAAAATCCTCTGGGCCGTGCTGATGGTTTTCCTGGGAATCATCGGCTCCCTCATCTACCTCATCGTCGCCCGCGGCTCGACCGCCGGGCGGTCGGTGTAGAACTGGACGTTCGTGTTAACGTGCGAATCGCGGTGGGATGGTGGTTCCACGCCGACAGCCGGCGTCACCGCATAAATCCCCGCGAAACATGCACCGCTCCCATCGAAACAACGACACCGATCACCAGATATCCGATGAGACCCCACCATGGGTAGGGCCGCGCCGTGGGCGGCGTGGGGTTGGAAGGCGCGGGGTGCGGCAGGGCTGCCCGCAGAACACCGCGGCTCGTATTTGAAAATTTATCTTGCACAAAATGATCGCTTCTCTACAATTCATGCGAATTTGCTTCAGAATGTAGATCGGCAAATACCAAGCGCGATCAATGAAGTGCCGCAAGGGGCTCAATGGGGGATTGCGGGCTTGGGGAGAATGTCGTTTGCCTGACGAGATACACCAGAACACGGCTACCGATACGGGATCGCCCGATTCGAAACCGTCGGACGCACAGCGCGAGATCCAGTACGAGTTCACCCCCAGTTTGTGCGGGATCCTCTCGCAATTGGGTGTGTCGGTGTTGGTGTCTACTTACCAGGCGGGCAAGCTGGCGGTGCTGGCGGCACGGGGGGAGAAGCTGTTTCTCTCCTTTCACAATTTCGAGCGGGCGATGGGGGTGGCGGCGCGGCCGGATCGGCTGGCGGTGGGGGCGCAGCGGCAGATCTGGATACTCAATTCCGCGCCTGATATCGCGTCGCGGATTCCGCCGGTCGGGCAGTTTGACGGCTGTTTCCTCGCTCGAACCGCCCACTATACCGGCGAGATTCAGGTCCACGATCTGGCGTTTGTGGACGAAGAGTTGTGGTGCGCCAACACGCTGTTTTCCTGCCTTTGCACGCTGGATAAGGACCACAGCTTCGTCCCGCGTTGGAAGCCGCCGTTCGTGTCGGCACTCGCGCCGGAAGACCGCTGCCACCTGAACGGGTTTGCCGCCGCGGCCGGCCGGCCGCAGTACGTCACCGTGCTCGGCGAGACGGATGCGCCGCAGGGGTGGCGTGAAAAGAAGGCCGGCGGGGGCGCCATATACGATATTGCCAGCGGGGAGGCCGTGTTGCGCGGGCTGTCGATGCCCCATTCGCCGCGACTGCATGGGGGAAAGCTCTGGGTTCTGGATTCGGGAACCGGGCGCATGCTGCTGGTCGATCCGGCTGCCGGGCGCGCCGAGCCGGTCGTCGAATTGCCGGGATATACGCGCGGGCTGGCGTTCTATGGAAAGTATGCGTTCGTCGGGCTTTCGCGCATCCGGGAGACGTCCGTGTTTGGCGGCCTGCCGATCGCCGAGCGGCGCGCGGAACTCAAGTGCGGCGTGGGCGTGGTGGACCTCACCACGGGGCGGCTGGCGGCGCACCTGGAGTTCAAGTCGGGGGTCGAGGAAATCTTCGCCGTCGAGTCGTTGGGATTGCGCTGCCCCGCGCTGTCAGGGCCGCATCCGCAGGCCGATGGCAGTCAAACGATCTGGAAAGTGCCCCCGTTGCGCCACGGGAACGTCGGGCCGGCGGCGCGCCCCCGGCCGACCTTTGCGGGGTAGGTGAGAGCCGCGCACGGGGTGAAGCTGTGGGGCCAGGGGAAATGCGGGCACGGTCAGAAAAGCCTGATCGGACGCCACCGCGAAGGAAGATTTTGATGAAACATGTTTTCCGTGCCGTTGGTAATTTCCGTTCGGGGCACGCCCCGAACCGCAGCACCCTGATCTCCTTGAGGGCGGCGGTGCGCTATACGATCGAGGCGCTTGAAAATCGCCTGTTTCTGTCCGGCGCGCCCACGTTGGTCACGGACATCAACCGCCTCGGAATCAGCTCCAACCCGCAGGGCTTCACGGACGTGAACGGGACCCTATTTTTTAACGCGGGCAGCGCACTCTGGAAAAGCGACGGGACCACCGCCGGCACGGTACTGGTCAGCGCCGGCGATACCCACGGCATTCCGTACGCGCCGCAACTCCAACCGACCGACCTTACGAATGTGAACGGAACGCTTTACTTCACCGGATCCGACTATTTTACGGGCACCGAGTTGTGGAAGAGCGACGGAACCGCCGCCGGGACCGTAATGGTCAAGGACATCAATCCCTTCAGGGGCTCTTATCCCACCGGCCTGACCAACGTCAATGGCACCCTCTTCTTCGCCGCCAGCGACGGCACCTTTCCCCCCAAATTGTGGGAGAGCGACGGCACCCCGGGCGGAACGATTCCCGTCCCGGGCGCCGGCACCAACCCGCGCTTCCTCACCAACGTAAATGGCACGCTCTTTTTCAGTGGGAGCGACAACACCGCGGGGCAGGAGCTTTGGAAGACCGACGGCACTGTGGCCGGCACCGCCCTTGTCAAGGACATCCGTCCGGGTGTTAACTCCTACTACCACTTCCCGCTCGGCTCCAACCCGTCGTACCTTACAAACGTCAACGGCACGCTCTTTTTCTCTGCCGACGACGGCAGCAATGGAGGGGAGCTATGGAAGAGCAACGGGACCGGCGCGGGGACCGTGCTGGTCAAGGACGCCGTGCCGGGGCCGGGCGGCTCCGATCCCCGCAATCTCACTAGCGTCAACGGAACCTTGTTCTATTGGGGTTTTGACAGCGCCGATGGCACGGAACTCTGGAAGAGCAATGGCACGGACGCCGGCACGAGGCTTGTGAAGGATATCAACCCCGGCCCCAATGGGTCGTATCCGTATTTCATGACCAACGTCAACGGCACGCTCTTCTTCAACGCCATCGACGGCAACGGCGACGTGGAACTCTGGAAGAGCAACGGCACGGACGCCGGCACCGCCCGCGTGCTCGACATTAATCCCGCCGGGAGCTCGCGCCCGTCGAACCTGGTCAACCTGAATGGCACGCTCTACTTTTCCGCGGACGACGGCATCAACGGACGCGAACTCTGGAAGAGCAACGGGACGGCCGGCGGAACCGTGATGGTCGCCGACATCAATCCCGGCGCTGACGCCTCGTACCCCTCTTACCTCACCGTCTTTAAGAATCAGGTCGTCTTCTCCGCATTCACCCTGGCCACCGGCCAGGAGTTCTGGAAGAGCAACGGCACCGCCGCCGGGACCGTGCTGGTGAAGGACCTCGACCCCCGCACGTTCGGCTCGGGCCCCAGGTATCTGACCAACGTCAACGGCACGCTTTTTTTCGTCGCCAATGACGGCGTCAGCGGATGGGAACTCTGGAAGAGCAGCGGCACCGGTGCGGGCACGCAACTCGTGACGGACCTCGTCCCGGGCGTCGACGGCTCGTACCCGCGGCAATTGACCAACGTCAACGGCACGCTCTACTTCATCGCCTCCACCCCCGACACCGGCCTGGGCCTCTGGAAGACCGATGGGACCAGCGCCGGGACCGTCTTCCTGAAAGCGGACCCGTACTCTTCGTTCTCCGGCCTGACCAACATAAACGGCGTCCTCTTCTTCGCCGGGAATGACGGAATTCATGGCGACGAGCTTTGGAAGAGCAACGGTACGCAAGCCGGCACCATGATGGTGAAGGACATCAATACCGGCACTTCCTACGGCTACCCCGTCAGCTCCTTCCCATATGACCTGACCAACGTCAACGGCATCGTCTACTTCTCCGCATACGGCCCGGGCGGCCGCGAACTGTGGAAGAGTGACGGAACCAGCAAGGGAACCGTCCAGGTCAAGGACATCAACCCCGGAACGGCCAACTCGTACCCCCGCAATCTCACCAACGCCGACGGCACTCTCTTCTTCACCGCCACCGACGGCAGCTCCGGCGTTGAACTTTACATGAGCGACGGCTCCCAGGGCGGGACCAAACGCGTGGCCGACATCAACCCGGGCAGCGGCGACTCTTCCCCGCAGGACCTTACCGCCGTCAAGGGCAACGTCTATTTCACCGCGTTCACGCCCGCCACCGGCCGCGAACTCTGGAAGAGTGACGGCACCAAGGGCGGGACCGAGCTCGTAAAAGACATCAATCCCGGCGCCGCCAGCTCCTACATCACCGGCCTGACCAACGTCAATGGCACACTCTTCTTCTCGGCCATCGATCCGATCAACGGCGCGAATCTGTGGAAGAGCACCGGAACCCCCAAAGGCACCGTTGCGCTCACGACGGGCGGCAGCTTTCTTAACCTCCTGGGCGCCACCAACGCAAACGGCGTCCTGTACTTCACCGTTAATACGCCGGGGCTCGGCTATGAATTGTGGTCCAGCAACGGCACCGCGGCCGGCACCGTCCTCGTGGACGACCTCAACCCGGGACGCGCCAGCTCCTTCCCCTTCGACTTGACGGTGGTCAACGGCTACCTCTTCTTCTCCGCCGATGACGGCTTCTACGGAGAGGAACTGTGGAAGCTCAAGCTCTGATCCGATGCAATCTTTGCATCTCCTGATTCCGCACGCCGATTCTCGCTAGACTGCCCCCTCAAAAGGGGCCGGGCAAAAGAGGAGAAGAAACATGGCATCCGTTCGCGACTCGGCAATTCCGCGCGTTCTCTTCGGGCTGGGATCAATTGCTTTCGCACTCGCGCTGCTCGCCCCCACGCCGGCGCGGGCGGCATTTCATCTCTGGAAGATCGACGAGGTTTACACCAACAGCACCGGATCATTGCAGTTCATCGAACTGACTGACACTTTTGGCGGTTCAAACTTCGTCAACGGCCAGTCAATCCAGGTTTCCAATGTCGGCAATACGCTGACCAATATCTTCACCATTCCCGGATCCTCCCTGCCCGGAAGCACGCTGAATCATACTTTGCTGTTCGGCACCTCCGGCATTCAGGCGGCGGGCGGACCGACGCCGGATTATATTATTCCCAACAACTTTCTGTTCACGGGAGGGGGAAGCATCAGCTTTTTCGGCTTAAACAGCGGCCCTTACAGTAGCTTGCCCACCGATGGCATCCTGTCCAGAAGCTTCGCGACAGGCACGAATGCCACCAACACTCCGGAAAATTTTGCCGGCACGACCAGCACGATTTCGCCCGAGCCGGCGACATTCACAGTGCTGTTCGCCATCGGCGGAATCGGCTTGCTCCGCCGACGTGCTGCCGCGAACGGCAAGGGTGTTTGAATTCCAAAGAACCATCTCGACACGCATTGAGATGCGCATGAACGGCTCAATTTTTCCGCTGCACGACGCACGCATTCGATCCATTGTCGTTCTCGCAGCCATCATGCTCGGCGGCGCGGCCGGCTGCACGAATGACCCTCCCGCGCCGGCAACGGCGAAGGAGAATTTTGCCTCCACGCTCGAATCCAGGCATAAGGCGATCCATTTAGTCGATCTAAGCGGCGACAAGTTCGATCTCTGGCACCAGGATCCCGCCCCCATAACCGTTGTTCTTTTCACTCGAACCGACTGCCCGATCTCCAATCGCATTGCCCCGGAGATCTGCCGTCTGCATGAAATCTATCATCCGCGGGGAGTCGAATTTTACCTGATCTACGTCGATCCGAGCGAGCAGCCCCAAGCCATCCGCCGGCACCTGGCCGAGTATGGATACCCATGCCAGGCATTGCGCGATCCGCAACACACGCTGGTTGCTCACTGCCATGCCACGGCAACTCCCGAAGCAGTCGTTTTCAACCGCGATCGGGTCATTACCTACCAAGGGCGAGTCAGCGACCTGTATGCAGACCTCGGCAGTGCGCGGCCGCAGGCGACCGCTCACGATCTGGCGGATGCGATCGAATCAACCGTTCAAGGCCAGCCAGTCGCCACGCCGCGAACCAGGGCGATCGGGTGTGCAATCGCCGACTTGAAAGACCAGCAATAGTACCTGCGCGGGTGTGAAACTGCCGACAGCCTCTCTTCGATTCCCTCCTCCGGTACTCCGGGGGAGGGTTAGGGAGGGGGCTTGGCAGGAGGGTTCAAGAGTTGAAGGGTTCAAGGGGCATGAACTCTTGAACCCATCAACCCGTGAACTTTTGAACCTTCCCGCCCCCACCCCCCCCTCCCCCGGCGTACCGGAGGAGGGAGAAAGGGCCCGGCCGAACCGTGCATCGCGGAAACGATCGATCAATTTCCCGGCAACCAATCCTCATTCCGCGATGGATGATTGCCATTTCCCGCGGCGTCCTGGGCTGGGCTTGCCTGTGTCTCTTTGCCAGCTCCGCAACCTTTGGCGGGCCACCCCATACCGCCGACGCCGTCACGTTTTCTCGCGACGTCGCGCCAATCGTTTTTCAGAATTGTGCCGGCTGCCATCATCCCGGCGAAGCAGCTCCGTTCAGCCTTCTCACCTACGACGACGTGCGGCGACATGCCCGGCAAATTGTTGATGTGACCCAAAAGCGTTTCATGCCTCCCTGGCTTCCCACGGAAGGGCGAGACGTCTTCGAGCGAGCCCGACGCCTTTCCGATCGAGACCTGCAAACCCTCAAGCAATGGGTCGAGGCGGGAATGTCCCCCGGGACGCAGTCGCAGACGCCCGCCGTGCCGGTTTTTACCGCCGGCTGGCAGACGGGCACTCCCGATCTGATTCTCGAGAGCCCGGCGTACACGCTTTCCAGCCAGGACCGCGACGTCTTCCGCAACTTCGTCATACCGATCCCGCTGGACGCGCCGCGGTGGGTGCAATCCATCGAGCTGCGGCCCGACAACCCTCGCGTCACCCACCACGCCCGCCTGGGCGTAGATACGTCCAACGAGTCGATCCGGCGAAACTCAGAAGATAAGCAGCCGGGCTACGCCGGGATGGCCTGGGCGCAGGACCCCGACGGTCAGCTCGTCATCTGGGCGCCCGGAATGGTCGCCGCTCCCGGAACGCCCGGCGTCGCCTGGCGGTTATTCCCCAACACCTGCCTGGTCCTGCACACGCACATGCAGCCCTCCGGCAAGACGGAGGTGATGAAGTTCCGCATCGGCCTTCACTTCGCCAAGGAATCGCCGCTGGTGCATCCCGTGATGCTGCGGATCGGAAGCTGCGACATCGATATTCCCGCCGGCGTAAGTCGCCACGTGGTGACGGACGAGTATGTCCTCCCCATCGACGTGGACGTCGCCACGATCTTTCCCCACGCCCACTCGCTCTGCCAGCAAATCCACGTCGTGGGCGAACTTCCCAACGGCTCGCACCAGACTTTAATTTCAATCGAGCATTTCGATGAAAACTGGCACGATTCGTATCGATTTCTCAAGCCCGTCCGCCTGCCGCGGGGAACGCGATTGATCTCGACTTTCGTTTACGACAACACGAAGGAAAACATCCGCAATCGCAACATCCCTCCCCGGCGGGTGGTGTACGGCTCCAACGTGACGGATGAAATGGCGGACATCTACCTGCAGGTCACCGCCGCCCGTGCCGATCAGCGCGCGGTGCTGATGGAAGACTACGGCAAATACGATTTACAGTCGCAGGCCATCGGCTATCGCAAGTCGCTCGAGCTCTATCCGGAAAATCCGTGGAGCAAGGACGGCTTGGCTACCTGCTACGTGGGCCTGGGCGAGCCCGCAAAGGCAATCACCATTCTCGAAGAGCGCGTAAAAACAGGCCCCGCGGCAGTCTATCCGGTCGTCAGTCTCGGCATGGCACTGCTCGCCGGCAATGATTTGACACAGGCCGAATCGCGCTTTCGCCAGGCCCTCACGATGGACGAAAAATACCCGCTTTCCTGGTTCGGCCTGGGCAAGACGCTGGGGGCTCAAAAGAAATCCGAGCCCGCCGAGCAGGCCTATCGCCGCACGATCGAGCTGGCGCCCGGCCTATTGGAAGCGCGTCTGAACCTGGTCGATCTCTTGATCAAACGCGGCGACCTGACCGAGGCCGCGACGACCTGCTCCGCCGCCCTGGGCGATTCGCCCGACATGGCAAAGCTCTACGTAAAACTCGGCGACATCAGCGCCAAGCAGCGCAACTACGAACAGAGCCTCAAGTATTTCGATCTCGCCCGGCGATTCGCTCCCTACACCCATCCGCCGAAGGTTTTGCTCGCGGTCGATTGCTGTTCCAACGGCGACCTGGAACGCGGCCTAACGCTCTTACACGAGGCCCGCGCCGAATCGCCGGAATACCCCGTCCCGCCGCTGATTTTGGGCCAGCTCGCCGCCCGGCAGCAGCAATGGAAAGAGGCCCGCGAATTCTTCGCCGCCGCCGCGTCGCTCCCCATCCCCGACAACTGGCCCCAAAGCCATCGCCAGCGATTCGGGATCCTGCTCCATTCCGAGCGATTGAAATTGGCGCAGCAGCTACAAGACTTCGACCTCGCCCGCGACGCGCTTTCCAACTGGATCAAATGCGATCCGCAGAACCGTCAATTGCAGAAGATGTACGATGAGCTTCTCGCGAGCGTGCAGCCAAAGCCCTGACGGAAACTGCAGGGGCGACGAATCAAGAGAGGACTGCCGAATCGGGCCGTATATGGGGGCGGGGACCGCCCAAGAGCAGTACCGTCACCCTTCGCGGTTTTGCGCGATGCGGTGCGGTTATGGATGACGAGTAAGACGCGAGCCTCCCGATGTCATTGCTGGGATGGCGCCGAGGCTCGGATCAGGTCTCGGAGATCGACCGCCGCTGTCCGCAGCATTGCGGCCGGACTACCCCGGTCAGAAAGGTCAAACTTCTCCATCCGGTCCAGACGGACTCCCATCACTCCCGTTCTTCCGTCCACATTTGTCAAGACATGCACTGGACCGTACCTCATGGTCGACGTGGTCGTGAAATTGATTGAATATTGCTTGCCTTTCAGAGAGTAATTCTGAATGGCGCTTCCACCGTCGAGCGCAGCCATGTAGATTCCCGTTTCGTACTGCTCACCTGCCTGGACTTGGATCGGGAACAGCGGCCCCATCGCCGTGACGAGGTCCGCAAGGATATTTTCATCAGAGTTTCGCCGATCGATCAAGAAAGTCGTGGCCCCTTTCCCCGTCGGGGTAACCGTAAGCCGCCAGGAATTCGCTATCGCAGCCTTTTTCTCGGCCTCGCGCTGCCGCCTGCTCCTGGCCTCGGTCCGGGCGTTCAGAGCCAAAACGATGCCCGTCGCGAGGATGGCTCCAACGATTGAGAAGCCCGCCACCCATAGCAGGAGCCGGCGTCCCTTTTGATTGTCGCTCATGGCCTGAGAATGCTGTGGGTCGAATAGGGTGTCAACGGTGGCAACATGTTCGGCGGAGGAGAAAAGGGACAAGGCGGACTCTAAGGGGTCGGACTCTAAGGGGTCGGGAGTCTTTGATGCGTTCTTTATTATTCAAAGACTCCCGACCCCTTTTCCGCGGCCGACCCCTTTTCCGCGGCCTCCAAGAATTCTCTTGCCTTTTGACATGGATTGCGATGGAATCGTGCGAACCTCCCTTCGGGCCGTTGCGGAATATCGAGACGGTGACGCAAGGTTCCAGTGCGAAGGGTTCACATCGCGGTGCGTAGGCTGACGGCGGAAAGAGGCTGAAAAATGCAACGTCCTTACTTGAAATCCGTGCCCGTTCTCGGCGCTCTGGTCATTGGTTTTATGGGATTGACGGCGCGCGTGGCCTGGTCCACAGGTCTGGTCATCACACCCACATTCACGACCAACTTCAACGCCGATTTCGGCGCGAACGCGCCCGCGGCCCAGGCCGCCTGGATCTCGGCGGCGAACGTCTTCAGCACCAATTTCACCGACAATATCCACGTCAATATCACCGTGGACGCCGTTACCGGCACGAGCGTATTCGGCCAGAGCTTCTACTTTCTGAACTCGACGAGCTATGCCAGCCTGCGCACCAAGGTTGTGGCCGATGCCAAGTCGCCCGACGACTCCACGGCCATCGGCGTGGGAGGTTCCATGACGGTCGCCGACCCCACCGGCGGGGCCGGGACCTGGTGGGTGACCCGAGCCGAAGCCAAGGCGATCGGCTTGATCGGGGATGATCTGAACAACGACGGCAAGACCACCTTCGGCACCGGAAACCCGTTTACTTTTTCGGGCTCGATCGCCGGGGGAACCTATGACTTCAAGGGGATTGCCGCCCATGAAATCTCCGAAGTCCTGGGGCGCGCGGGAATCTCCGGCGGAACGATCGGCAGTACGACCAACTCCTACAGCCTGATCGATAACTTCTCCTATACCACGGCCAACGCCAAGAGCCTGGGAAACGGGCCGGGCAATAATTTTTCCATCAATGACGGGTCCACGCTCATCAAGCTGTTCAACAACGCCCTGTCCAACGGGCTCGATTCCCGCGATTGGGCGTCCGGCACCAACGACGCATTTAATCAATTTGAAAGCAGCGGCGTCGTAAACCCAGTATCCGCCACGGACCTGCGGCTCCTGGACGTCATCGGCTACGACCTCACCCCGGAGCCCTCGACCGTCGCCGCGAGCGTGCTTTGCCTGGCAATGGGCCTTGCCCGTCGCCGCAGGGGATCTGCGGCAAGAGGGGAATGAATCATTTCTGTTTCCTGCGAGATTCAGTAAAAAGCATTGAGGCGTTTGCGGTTCAAAACCTCCAACCTTCTCATTCGAGGCAATTACGGATTTCGTTCGCTTCGCGGTGGCAGAATGCGCTATATTGCCAAGCCTGACCAGCTGCTTCCTTGGCCTGC
>JAQGHP010000743.1 GCA_028288775.1 Phycisphaerales bacterium
GCTCCACCGGCGGCGAGGGCGCGAAGCGCGGCGAAATCATTTCTTCGCGCTCAGCCACGCGATCACATCCGCCGCATTCCGGTCGGGAGGGAATACCGGATAGAAGACGTGCGCGATGCGGCCGGAGTCGATGATTAGCGTAAGGCGCTTGAGCAGTGTCATGCCCGATGTCGTGAAGGTAGGGAGGTTCAGCAGTCGGGTGAGCGCGAGGTGCTCATCCGACAAGAGGGGGAACGGCAGATGGAGACGCCGCGCCGCTTCGGATTGGTCGGCGACGGATTGCGTCGAGAGGCCGAGCACGCGCAAGACGCCCAGTCGCCGGAGGTCGTGGAAGTGGTCGCGGAAGGCGCAAGACTGCGGCGTGCAGCCGCGAGCGCCGGGGATCATGTCCCAGCCGTCGGGGTTGGGGACATCGGGCCGGCCCGTGCGCGGGTAGGCGTAAACGACCACGCGGCCGGGGAGTTTGGAAAGATCAACGTGCGTCCCATCCGTCGCGGGAAGAACGAGGGAGGGGAGCACGACGCCGGGCAGATGCCGTGCGCCACCGTCGTCTTGCGGCGTGGGGATTTTCGACCAATCGGGGGTGTCGACGTGAGAGTCCATGGATTGAATGTAGCGGGTCGCGCGGTTCTGCTAAAGGGAAAAGAACGGGGACGCAGCTAGTTTCCGAAAAAACTAGCTGCGCCCCGTTCTTTTCCCTTTGCGTTGGGGCTACGCCTGGGGGCGCAGTTCGTGCTTGAAGACGTAATCGGCGACCGAGCGGCCGGTGGCTTTGCCCATCTCGTTGTCGAAGTTCCAGTGGATGCCAAGATAGATGCGGCTCATGCCGTTTTCGTCGGCGGCCTGGCTGAAGCTGGTGTAGGAACGCGTCACGCCGGGAAGCTCATCGGACATGAGCGTGAAATGCATCTTGTCGGTGCCGTAGAAGTTCTTGAGCGTTTCAAACGCGGCGGCGCCGAAGGTGCTATGGCCGGAGATATACGCAGGGAAAGGCGGCGTGAAATTCGGCACGACGCCGTCGCCGGGCGCGCCCAGCGGCTGCCAGGTGGAGTCGGGGATGGTGCCGGGGTTGGTGGTCGGGTCGGCGTTGCGGATGGCGGTGATCGGACGCCAGAAGTCGTAGACGTACTTCGCGTCCCACGCGGCGAATCCCGCGTCCGCCTCGGCGATTCCCAGCAGCGCGAACATCCGGGCGTTCTGGTGCATCGTGTTGTGTTTCTGCTGGGCGATGGTCATCGCCGCCTCGTCGTACATCATCAGGGGCGAGCCCATGCCCGGCCGGTCGTACGCCCAGAAAATGCCGATCTGCGTCTGGTCGGCAGTGCGGACGGTGCTGTCCTTCGCGCCCAGCGTCTTCACTTGATTGAACGCGTCCGCGTAGGCCTGGCTATCCAGGGCAGGAGGGGCCGGCGGGCGGAATTGCGAATCGCTTTGCAGCGCGAAGGGCGTCACCTGCCCTTCGCCTGGGCCCCACGCCACCTGGCCGGGGTTCAGCGGATCGGGCTGCCACTGCCCGGGCAATGTGCCGGGAAGGTACTGGACGGGCGCGTTCGAGCCGTCGTTGGCCCGCGCGTCGACGATCACATCCGCGACGTGCTCGCCCCAGCTCAGGCCTTTCGTCACGGCACGACTCGTGCCCAATTGCCCCAGGGACATGTTGAGGTCAGCGGCGAGCATGTCGTGCATGGTGGGGAATAGCCGCCAGAGCGATTCGAACGCCGCCCCCGCCGCGGCGGCGTTGGGCGATGTGTCCGATGGGGCGCGCTCCTGAACGAGGTAGGGCTTGTACGATCCGCCGGTCGCGGCCACGGCGTCGCTCATGGCAACCTCCATGATCGCCATGTCCCGGGCGGCCACCGTGGGGCCGGGCAGCGCGGTGTCTGCCTGGAAGATGTGAACCATGTTCCGGTTCCACGCGAGCACCATGTCGGCGGACATGAGCACCCGCCCTTCGAGCGCTTCGACGGCCGCGGCGTGTGAGTTCCCGATTGACTGGCTTCCCGCGCCCATGAGTTGCCTCCCAATCCGCGTTATTCCGTATTACGGACCAAAGAGCCCGCCCGTGGATAAGATGCCTTGTACTGCCCCAAGCAGCCGGGGGATCATATCAGAGCGGGTGGGAAAGCCGAAGCACTTTCCGCGGCCAGTATTCAGTTCCCTCCTTCGGCACTCTGGTGAGAGGGTTAGTGAGAGGGCCGTTGGGCTAGTTGCCGAAAGATCTTCACCTACATCGTACTGCATCGCATGTCAAAAACATGCCCGCACCCCTGCCCTCCCCCGGAGTACCGGAGGAGGGAGAGCGCCCGCCAAACGTGTCACACACCCAGCCCTCTGGCACTTTGGGCAAGGGAATGTGGTTGAACGGGGCCGCCGTGGTACAATCGCCCCGGCGTCGATCCCTGTTCCTGCGCCGGTTGTGGGAGGCTTGGCCCCCCTGCTTTCGGCTATTGGGTTGCGGTTCTTTTCTTCTAACTCATGCCCATCCTCATCATCGAACAAGACGGCAGGCGTTTGGCGGGGATCCTATCGGGCCGGGTGCTGATCGGGCGCATGGCGATCAATACCGTCGTGGTGGACGACCGCACCGTCTCGCGCATTCATGCCTGGATCGGGTTTCAGAACGGGCATTACTACGTCGCCGACTCCGGCAGCCGCACCGGCACGTTCATCAACGGCAAGCCCGTCCGCAACCGTCACCTTCTCGCGGATGGGGATGAAATTTATATCGGCCCCGTGCGCCTGACTTACCAAGCGGGCGACACGGTGCCTCCGCATACGGAGGAAGTCGATGTGTCCCCGCGCCCGGCGGAGGAATTGTCGGTCGGCAAGGGCCTGTTCATGGACTGCACCTGCGGCGCGCCGCTCTGGATGCCGCGCACGTTTGCCGGCGACAGCCAATGCCGCTACTGCGGCAGCCGCGTGGACCGGCGCAACGCGCTCGAAGAGGAGAATGAGCCGGCGTGGGATCAGGAACCGGCCGCGGAGGCTACGCAACCGGTGAACCACGCGCCGACAGAGGAATTGAATCCGCTGCCCGTCGATACGAGCGACGATGGATTCGACGATCTGCTCGAGGAATCGTTGCCTTCGGCGATGGTGCCCGATTCGGTGGAAGAATCGGCGGACGATGAACTGGTGCCGCTGGACATCGAGCCCAAAGAGGCTTCGAAACCCACGACCTACGAACCCGATTTCGCCGACGACGACGGGCCGATCCCCCTCGCCGACGATGTGCAGGATTCAGAGCCAGAGACAGAACCGGAGCGGCCCGCGCCCCCCGCCCCGGCGCTAGCGCGTCCCGCCCCGATGTCCGCGCGTCCCGCCCCGGCAGCAGAACGCCCCGCCCCCCGCGAGGCGCCGGAAAAAAAAGCCGAAGCGGACCCGCAGTGCGGCGTATGCCACTCCGCGATCAGCATCTTCGAAGAGACGACCGAGTGCCCCTCCTGCGGGCTGACGTTTCATTCCGACTGCTGGGCCGAAAACCGCGGCTGCTCCGCCTACGGCTGCCCGCAAGTGGGCGCTCTGGAGGAGAAGACGCAATCATGAGCGCGGACGCGACCACGATCGCCTTTTCCTGCACGCAATGCCATCGCCCCTTCGCGGTGCCGTCGAGCTACGCCGGCCGCAAGGCGAGCTGCAAAACCTGTGGAACGAAGTTGACGGTCCCCGCTCCTTCGCAGATCGACGATCCCCCCGCCACGACTGACTCCGCGCAACCCGCGGCTGAAGTTTTCCAGGCCGCCGACGACACGGTCGCGCCCGCCGAGGCCGAGCACTCTGATGACAGCGCGGCGATTCCCACTTCCGATTCGGTCCGCCCGGCCGCGCGTTCGGTCGCCACGCCGCTAGTGTCCGAAGCGCAGTCCCCGCCCACCGCGGCTTCCGCCGCGATCGCGGAAACGTCGTC
>JAQGHP010000765.1 GCA_028288775.1 Phycisphaerales bacterium
TGGAAAAGGCGCTGGAAGCCGCGGGAATCATCTCCAACAAGAACGGCGTCCCCAACGACACCCGCCCGCCGACACAGACCAGCGGCCTGCGCCTGGGCACGCCGGCAATTACCACCCGCGGCCTGAAGGAAACGGACATGGCGGCGGTAGCCGCGTACATCGACCGGGCCGTGGTGGCCAAGGGTGACACGGACGCGCTGGCGAAGATTCGCGGGGAAGTCGCCGAGTTCTGCAAGAGATTCCCGATGCCGCATTAGCGGAAATGGGGAACATAAGTCGTGAAACGTGAAAACGTGAAACGTGAAAAAAGCTCGAATTTTTCGGGCATTTGTCACGTTTCACGTTTTCACGTTTCACGCGTCCATGTTGCACGCTTTCCGTTTCAGGATTCGTTGTAATGCACCCGGCCGCATCCAACCTGCCCGATTCTTTGCCCGTGCCCGGCACCGCCTGCGCGTACCCGGCGTGGGCGCCGCCGGTGAATGTTCCGTTGACGGTGCTGCCGGATCATCCGTGTTCGTATCTGCCCGGCCGGGTGGCGACGAGCAGGGCGTTTTGGGCGGGGGAAATCCCGGCGGACGTCTACCACGAATTCATGAACGCGGGGTTTCGGCGAAGCGGGAGGCTGGTGTATCAGCCGGTCTGTCGCGGGTGTCGGGCGTGCCTGCCGATCCGCGTGCCGGTGAGCACGTTCGCGCCCGACAAATCACAACGGCGGTGCGTGCGGAAGAATGCCGACCTCCGGGTGACGATCGGCCCGCCCGATCTCACCGATGAGAAGCTGGAGTTGTACCGCCAGTACATCACCCACTGGCACGGCGGAGCGGCGCACTCGCCCGCGGAGCTCGAGGCATTTCTTTACGAATCGCCGGTCGAGACGCTCGAGTTCGTCTACCGCGATGGGGAAGGCAAATTGCTCGGGGTGGGAATCTGTGACCGCTGCCCGCAGTCTCTCAGCAGCGTGTATTTTTATTTTGATCCAGCCGAGGCCAACCGGCGTCCTGGCACATATGGAGCAATCTATGAGATCGAATATGCCAGAGCCCAAGGGATTCCCTACTATTATCTGGGGTATTGGATCGACCAATGCCCGTCCATGAGCTATAAGATAGGGTATCGGCCTAACGAGGTACTGTACCCTGACGGCGTCTGGCGACCTGGAGGGTTTTCGTTCCCGTCGATAGCGGAATCGACGGGGGATCGGTCAGAGGAATTGCCGTAATCATTTCCGGTTCCGCCCGGTATAAGGGAAGGGGTCGCCGACTATTATGTTCAATTCTGCTCACATGTCCGGACCAACTTCTCAGCTCAAAGACAAGAAGCTCCGCATCTTGATCGTGGAAGACCACACGCCCACCCGCATGGCGATGAGCCGTCTCATCCGCCAGGCCGGTGCGGACGTCACCACCGCCCGCGATGGCGAAGAAGGACTCGGCTACCTGGTGACCCAGCGCTTCGATGTACTCCTCACCGACCTGCGCATGCCGAAGATGGACGGGTTCGAGTTGCTGCAGCATTGCCAGCAGCTCCCCGAATCCCACCGGCCCAAGCGCGTCATCGCCATCAGCGGCGAATACGAAGCCAGCGCCCTCCACGGCCAGCCCGTGCCGGTGCAGTTCCTCGCCAAGCCCTTCAATCTTGACCACCTCCTCGACATGATCGGCGGGAAGCCGAATTGAGGGGCGGAGGTTGCTGGTTGTTAGTTGCTGGTAGGAGCAAGACCGGAAACGTCCCCAACGAAAAATGCGATTATCCAAAAGCACAAGGGTTGGACGGTCCGCGGACCGTCCAACCCTTGAACTTTTGAATCTATGAAATCTTAACTCGCTTACGCTCCTGCGACTTCCACGAATTCCTTGACGCTGTTCAGATCCTTGACGGTCTGCGGCGTCAGCTTGAACGTGGCGGCAACGCCGCGGTCCAGGATCGGGTGCAGCTTATTGGGGCGCTTTGTCCAGATCTGTCCGCCGCGGCGCTTGGGGAGCTCGATGAAGTTGGCGGCGCGTGCGTCCAGCGGGCCGCTGACGGCCTTGTCCTGGAGGAACAGGCGTTCGAGGGTCTTGCGGGCGCCTTCGCGCTTGATCGTCTTGTTGATGGTTACCCGGACGGTCTGGCCGGGCTTGATTTCAATGGCCATGGTCTTTAAGTCTCCAAAATCGAAAGACGGGGAAGTATACCGAAGGATCATTCCAGAGCAAGCCCGCCGTACACAACCTGAACAGAAAACAGAATGGAAAGGCTAATGCATGGACCCCGCCATGCTGCACAGCGCAAAGCCTACGCATCCGAGGACGATGAATATCAGGCTAATGATGAGACCCGCCGTCGCGAATCCCTTGCCTTCGTAGTTGCCATGGGTCTTCATGGCATTGAGGGCGACGATCGAAATGATGAGCCCGACGATCGGCACGAGGAGCGAAAAGACAAAACCGACGATTGCGAGCGACTGCTGGCTCTGCCCGCCCTGCGGCGACCGGTATCCGCCGTAGGCCGGCTGGGCGTAGCCCACTTGCGGTGACGCCCCGAACTGCGGGTTTGGAGAAGCCTGCGCGCCCCATTGTCCCTGCACGGGCGTCGGCGCTTGCGCCACCGGCGCGTGCGCCACC
>JAQGHP010000783.1 GCA_028288775.1 Phycisphaerales bacterium
TCAATAATCGCGTACATGCGTTCTCCGCTTAAATCGTAAAGGCGGAGGATTGTGACAGACACAGGGCGGAAGTCAAGAGGCACCTTAGCAAATCCGCATTCCGAATGACGAATTCCGAAGTGAAGACTTAACCACGAAGGCACGAAGTCACGCAAACGAGCTATTTTGCGTTTTCTTAGTGTCTTCGTGCCTTCGTGGTTAAGTCTTCGCCTGAACAAACGCGCGCGTTGCAGCACACGGGCCCTTCCCGGCTAGACTACCGCACGCGTGAGCTTGCCGAGTGATGAGGGACGGACGGATGAGCAGCTGGTCGCCGCGTTGAACGCGGGCGACGCTTCCGCGTTTGACGGGCTGTATTACCGGCATCGCGACTGGGTATTGCGGCTGGCGACGCGCTTCACCGGCAGCTCCGACGATGCGCTGGACGTTCTTCAGGAAACCTTCGCCTACCTGTTCCGTAAGTTCCCCGCGTTCGTACTCTCGGCGAAGATGACGACCTTCCTCTACCCGGTCGTCCGCAACCTCTCGATCGCGGCGCGAAAAAAACGCCTGCGCGAACGCGACGGGGAACATGTCGGCGACCCCGTGGCCCCGCCGGCCGGCCCCGGCGACGACCGGGCCGAGCTGGCCGTCGTGCTGGCCGCGTTGCCCGAGGCGCAGCGTGAGGTGCTGCTGATGCGGTTCGTAGATGGCATGAGCCTGCAGGAAATCGCCGTCGCCCTGTCGATCCCCGAGGGGACGGTGAAATCCAGGATGCACAATGCCTTAAACACCTTGAAGTCCGATCCGCGCGTGCGAAGTTATTTCGACTAACGATCGCAGGGAATCCGAATTCCCATGAACTTTTTCGCGACTGGATGCGCTGAATACGGGAGAGATCGTTGATGGACGAAGACCGCACAAGCCCTGAAGGACCGTTCGACGATGCGCTCCCCGCCCGGTTGCGCGAAGATTTGGTGCGCCTGCACCTCCCCACCAAGGCGGTTCCGCCGCAGATCGACGCCGCAATTCTTTCCCGGGCAAGAGCTGATTACGCCCGGCGATTCGCCCGGCGTCCATTCGTGCGCTGGCTCGCGGCGGCCGCGTCTATCGCCGCAGTCATTGCGATCACCTTCACCCTTCGCTTCACCCTCCATCGCCCCGAGGATCCACGGCAATTGGCGCGGTTCGCACCGGGCGACATCGACGGCAACGGCCGTGTCGATATTCTCGACGCCTATCTGCTTGCCAAGCGCCTGGGCGCGGGCGGCAAGCCCGACCCCTCGTGGGACGTCAATGGCGACGGCATCGTCGATCAGAAGGACGTGGACTGGATCGCCAACCGCGCGGTACGAATCGTCGATGAATCGGGAGGCGGCGCAAAATGAAGCTGCTCCTCTCCCTTGTTCTGCTGGCCTGCCTGCTCTCGGTTTCACCGGACTCGGGCCCTACGCCCTCGCCTCCAGCGCCATCCCCTGCCTCCGCCCCGGAGCGCGTCAGTTTCGTCCCGCTCCACGTATTCATCGATCCGGGCGGAAAGCCGCTGGCCGCCTATCAGATTGAAGTCATCGCCACCGCGGGCGACGCGACTCTCGTCGGCATCGAAGGGGGCGATGACCCTGCCTACTCCGATGCGCCCTACTACGACAAGCGCGCGATGAGGAAGCATCGCATCATCATCGCCGCCTTCAACACGGGCACCGCCCTGCCGACCGCGCCGACCCGCGTGGCGACGCTGATGTTCCGCGTGGCCGGAACGGCCGAGCCGCACTGTGCGGCAACCCTTCAAGTCGCTGCGTCGAGCGATGGCAAGGCGATCCCCGCGACGGTCACGCTGTCGTCCACAAAGCCGGCGGGCGTTTCTCCGATTGCCGCAAAGTTGGAAGGAGCCACACGATGATTCCATGGAGATCGCGGGCACGCGACAGACAAGAATACCCGGCTTCTCTCGATAGGTTCGCGACGAGACCCTGTCCGCCAGTTCGTGGCGCGCGGACGACTTTGCTTCTTGCCTTCGCACTGGTAACAGCAGCACTCACAGGCTGTTCGTCGCCAGTGCAAACAAAGGCCATCCGGATGGAGCGCGGATCGTTCTCGCCCGCCGCCGAGCCTGCGCTGAGCGATCTCGTCCCGCCCCAGTCATTGCCGGCGCGGGACGAAGAATTGTGGATCATCGAGAAGGCGGCGCCAAAGGGGCTTCCCGCCCCGGCGGCCGATGCCGGCGGCCTGGCGCCTGGCAGCGGGATGTTGCTGAATGTACGCGGCGCGCAGCTCACCCCGTTCCCTCTCGAGCACACGGACGTTCGCGCCGACATCCGCGGTTGCATCGCCAGCGTCAGTGTGCGGCAGCGCTTCGCCAACCCGTCGCATGAAGCCGCTGACGCCACGTACGTGTTCCCCCTTCCACAGAATGCGGCCGTCACCGAGTTCGTCATGACCATCGGCCGCCGACACATCCGCGGCATCGTCCGCGAGCGTGGCGAGGCCGAGCAGATCTACCGCCAGGCCCGCGGCCTCGGGTTCCTCGCCTTACTAATGGTGCAGGACGGGCCCGATGTTTTCTTCCAGCGCGTGGCGAACATCGAGCCGGGCCGGCAGATCGACGTGGACATTTGTTACTTCCACGCCGTCCCCTGCCGCGACGGGTGGTTCGAGTTCAACTTCCCGCTGATTGCCGGCCCCCGCGGCTCGGGGTGGCCCAAGGCCGGCCAACGCGGCGGGCGCGACGTGGAATTGGCGGTACACATCGACACGGGGACGCCCATCGAGCGGGTCGAAAGCCCCAGCCATGTATTGATGCTGACGGCTGCCGCCGACAAGACCACTTCCGACGTCACGCTCGCCCCCGCCGACCGCATCGCCAATGCCGACTTCGTGCTGCGCTACAAATTCGCCGATGGGCCAATCAGGCCGTCGCTGTTTATGGAGCCTGACGGGGATGGCGGCACCTTTTCGCTGTTCCTGCCGCCGCCCGGTGCGTCCGCCGGCCTCCCGCGCCGGCCGCTGGAGATGGTGTTTGCCATCGATTCAGGAACGGACACCGCGGGCGTTTTACCGATCGTTCGGGCGTTGCGCGGCCTCAAGCCCGAGGACACGTTCCAGATCATCCATGGTTCGGGCTCGTCGCCGCGTTCGATGACCGGCGGTGCCGTCACCGCGACGGCGGAAAATACCGCCCGGTACGCGGACGCACTGGCGCGGCTGCGATCGACGGGAGCGGGCACGGGAGAGATTCTGCGCGCCGCGCTGGCTGCCCCGCACGAGGACGGCCGACTGCGGATCGTCTGCCTGGTTACGGACGGGCGCTCCAACGCGCGGGAAGCGCTGGCCGCGTCGGCCGAGGCGCTGGGAGGAGCGCGGATCGTCACCATCGGCGTGGGCCGCGATCCGGACAAGGGTGTGATCGAGGCAATCGCCCGGATGGGCCGCGGGCCGGCGGTCTATCCGCCGATCGGCGAAGACCCCGCGG
Organism: Phycisphaerales bacterium; assembly: GCA_028288775.1. Lineage (GTDB taxonomy): Bacteria > Planctomycetota > Phycisphaerae > Tepidisphaerales > Tepidisphaeraceae > RYN-428. The sequence continues at coordinate 3,449 of JAQGHP010000783.1, forward strand.
CAACGATGGCCGACCTGATCGAGCGCCTGAGCCGCCCCGCTCTCACCGACATCGCCATCGCCTCCAAGGGAGCGGACATTTCCGAAGTATTTCCCCGCCGCATCCCTGATCTCATCAGCGGCCGCGCGGTGCTGGTAACGGGCCGCTACCGCAGCGCGCCGCCCGCAGCGCTCACGGTCCGCGGCACAACCGCCTCGGGGCCGCGTGAATGGACTGTTTCCCCCGGGGCGGGCGCGCCGGCAGGCCGATCCCCCGTGGCCTCCGTCTGGGCACGGATGAAAATTGCGGATCTCGCGTCGCAGGCCGCGTACCGGCCCGACCCGCGGCTCGCCGACGAGATCAAGCAGGTCGCGCTCGACCACGGCCTGCTGTCGCGCTACACGGCAGTGATCTGCGTCGATTCCCTGTCCGGCCCGTCTGCGCCCGATGAAGTCCGCCCCGCATCGGCGCACCCGCTGGCGGGCGGCCTGAAATGAAACGGTTTACATTCCTGCCGGCGTGCGCACCTTCGAGCAAGCGAAGACAATTCCATTTTGCCCGGTTAAGTCCTCCCACCCGCGCGGACGATACGAACAGCAGGCTGTTATACTCCGGCCGTTCTGGTCGGGCAGCCAATTAAGGGACCGGTGTTCCGGCGAACACCGGCCTCTTTTTTTGCGCCCTGCGACTAGTTATCGGACGAAGATTTAACCACGAAGGCACGAAGCCACGAAGAATGAAAGAGCGACTTGGCTCGATTGCATCCCTTCGTGGCTTCGTGCCTTCGTGGTTAGCTCTTCTGTTCGAGGATGTGGAATTCTCATTCATCCCGGCGTCGGCTGCGTCGCGGCGGGTTTTTGTTTGAGGAGGGCGGGCTCGATCCAGTTCAGGCGGTCTTGTGTGTCCATGTTGTCGCCGTAGTCCACTTCGAGGGTCAGCTTCTTGGCCGACTTGATTTCTTCGAGCACGACGGGGGAGATTGAACCGGCCCGCACGTGCTGTTGCTCGTAGACGCTTTTGCCGTCGAGGAGGATGCGCACGGTCACATCCGCCTTGGGGAATGGCTCCTTGGTGTCGATGGCGTAGCGCGTGCGGAAGGCTTCGTACGTCCCGTCCAGCGCCCAGGAGAGGCGCGAATAGGAATGGACGCCGATGCCGTGAGAGAACTCCTGTGTGCCGAAACGGATTTCGTCGCCGGTCCAGTTGACGTTCATTTTGGCCGAGCCGGATTGCGGGCTGCCGATGAAGGGGATGTAGACGTTCTCGGCGGGCGGGCGGGCCGCGAGCCAGCTCACCGGCCCGTTCACCTGCTCGACCGCGGCCACGTGCGCCAGTCCAACGGACCGCACCGCATCTTTCGTGAAGGCGATTTCCAGCTTGTCGCCAGCAAGGGTGAGCGTGGGCGCGACGACGGACGACCCGTCATCGAAGCGAACGCGGAAGCCCGGGGCGGAGGACGCGCCGCCCGCCGTGGCGGCGAAGCCGACGTTGTCCACCGATGCCAGCGGCACGTCGCTGTCGCCCGCATCCGTCTTCACGGAAACCTTGCCATCCGCGATGTCATTGATGATTCCGCGAACGGTGTCGCCGTTGGAGAGCGTGACGACGTCCTCGCGTCGGCGGGCGTCGCCGAGCTTTCCCTTGGCGCCCGTGATGCCGACGAGCTGTTTCATCGGCAGCGAAATCTCGCCGACGGTCGGGTTGTTCCAGACGAGGTTGTTGCCCTTGAGGCCCACGGGCTCGCCGCCGATGCGGTCACCGCCGACCATGTGAAGGGTGAATTTCCCCGCGGTTTGCCCGGGCGGCAGCGTCCTGCGGACATCGAGGAATTGTGCGAACGGAACCACGACCGGCGCATCCGCGCCCGCGGCCTGCACGTGAATGCCCGCCGCGTCGATTGACTTGAGCGTCGTCGGCTGCGTGTTGAAGTCCGCAGTCGTAAGCGTCCACGGCGCCTGGGCACGCGCGCTGCACGCGAGTGCCAGCGTGACGATCAGGGGGAGAATGTATCGGCGGGTCATGGTTCCTCGTTTTGAACTTTAGCCACCAACGAAGCTTGCTCTTCCGTCCTCAGCCCCGGAGGGGCGAAAGAACTTAGCCCACGGCGCAAGCCGTGGGAAAATCGCCGGGAGGCATGCAGCCCCGGAGAGGCGTAAGAAGCGCGGGAGCGGGGATTATTGATCGAGCAAAACCCGTGCGGTCACAGCGAACAGACCTTCGGGCCGACACGGCCCGGCTCCGATCGTCCCTTGCCCGAACACATCTTTCGGACATCGGTCACACCTGGCAATTCCACGCTTCTTACGCCCCTCCGGGGCTGGGCCATCCCCGTGTCGTTTCCCCCACGGCTCGCGCCGTGGGCTAAGGTCTTACGCCCCTCCGGGGCTGAGGATGGCGCTGTACGCTATTGCGACAAGGCATAGCTTATGCGCGGTCCTTCATCGTTAGAAGGCGCACGCACCTCGAAAGTTGCGACGGGTGTGGCTGCTTTGATGTGTGACGCGGGAACCTGACGTCGAATTGCCGCGCCGACGCGTGGTTTTTCAGCTCCCCGGCCCCTTGCCCGAGTACACCGGCAGGTAGCGGTTTGGCATCTGGAGGATGATCAGCGCCATGGACGTGGCGTAGGCGTCGCCCGCTTCGCCCGTCCAGTTGCCGGCGGATTTGTCCTGGCGGCTGATGAGCTGGTCGCGGAGGGCGGGGAAGAACTTGGACCAGTAATCACCACCGGCCAAGAACATCGCCTGGACGGCGTAATAGTTGCCGTAGAAGTACATTCCCTCGGCGGCCTGCTCGCCGCTGCCGGGCGTGTAGCGCTCGAGGTACTTGAGGCCACGGTCGAGGTCGTCGCCTTCGAAGACGCCGGCATAATAGAGTGCCGCCACTCCCGCGGCGGAGCGGGCGTAGCCGCTGCCCGAGCCGTGCATGTCGGCCTGGTAGCAGAAGCCACCGTCGGGGTTCTGGCACGATCTGACGTACTTCACCGCCTTGTCGATCACATCCTTCTCGACCTTGATTCCCGCATCCCGCGCCGCACGGAGGGCCATGATCTCGCAGATGGTGACGGAGATGTCGGCGTCGTAGGGGACGGGCTGGTAGCGCCAGCCGCCCTCGGGGTTTTGCGTGCGCTCGATAAGGTGGACGGCCTTGAGCAGTTTCTCCTTCACCTCCTCGTTGCCGGTCATCCCATAGATTTCGCCCAGGAAGAGCGTGGCGAAGCCATGGCCGTACATGGGGCCGTGCGATTGGTCGGAAGCGATGAGGCCGGATTCCTGGCAGGAGCTCAGGACGAAGTCGAGGCAATGTTGCACCTGCGCCCCGTATTTCCCGCGGCCGGGGAGGTTGCCGCCCTGCATATAGGCGAGGCCGGCGAGGGCGGTGATGCCGGCGTGGGCGGAGTCGTCGCCGCTGTAGGGGCTCCCGCCAAAGCCGCCGTCGGGGCGCTGATGCTCGGCGAGCCACTCGAAGCCCAGGCCTACGGATTCCTGCTGTGCGGGGGTGATTTCGTCGCCGCGGACTTGATTGGGCCGCTGCGCGATTCCCGCGGGCCTTGGCGGCGGCGAGTCTTCGGAGCGGGCCCCGGCGATCGGGAAGAGCAACCCGCCCGCCGCGAGGACTGCGGCGAGGGCGGGAACGACGGACGAACGACGATTGTACATGGAGTCGCCGGGGGACTGCTTATCCCCGGCCCCTTGCTGTTGCGCGGACCGCGACAAATACCGGTGCGTGCCGGCCTCCTTGCCGCGGGGTTTACTCCCGTTCAGATCCCATTCAAATTTAGCATATACAAGCGGCGTGCCGCGCGGCCCACCGCCGGGCGCAACCGCATCGCCAGTGCTGATAATGCGGAATCGCGGTGAAGCGGGTGCCGCTTTATGCGGCACGCATGACACGGAATCCGGCGGAATGCTGGAGAAATGCTGCGGCCGCCGCTCCATGCAAGGCAGCAAGCCGGGAGACTGGGCAAAAGTTTAGCCGCCCTGCTTGCGGGGCGTTTGCCTTTCGCTGGCGCGAAACGCGCGCCGCAAGCGGGGAGGCTAAACAATGGCTCCGCCTTGGGGCGGTGCTATACGCGTAGACGTCCTGTGGCAGTTTCAGTTCCAAACTTGCTGCAGTGATACCTTCGCCCTATCGCGCCCGCGGCGACGCCGATTTCAAGCGACCTTCGGGAATCTGTAACGTCAACAGGGCCTGTGCGGTCGAAAGCTCGTCGTTGACGTCGCCCTGCCATCTTCCGTCCTTTTGCTGGGTGGCGAGGACGGAAGCCAAAAGCTCCGGCAGGTGCCGGGCCCGGTAATCATCGGGCGCGCGCATAAGAAAATCCGCGGCGTAGCGCGAGCCGTAGAGGCGGAAGTCCGTGGCGGCGCGTTTTTTGGGGTCGGAGAGGATGGCGAGTGTTTTGGCCAGGTAGTCGCGGGCGCGGCCCAGGGCCGCGGCCTTGTCGTCGGCGGGACCGGAGGCGGAGAGCGCGGCGAGGGCGGCGGCGGAACGGGCGAACGCGCTGCCGCCGAACTTGGGCATGTAGTTGAATCCGCCGTCATCATTTTGGCACGTCCACAGGTACTCCGCCGCCCGGTCGATCATGCCATGGTCCACGTCCATCCCCGCGTTTCGCGCCGCGCACAGCGCAACGAGCTGGCAGGCCGTTACGGAACTGTCGCCGTCGTACGGCGTGGGCAGGTAGCGCCAGCACCCCTCTTTGGTCTGCGCCTTGGCCGTCAGGGCGATCGCGCCGGCGAGCTTGTCGCGCAGCAGGGTTCTCGCCACGGGGTCGGTCGCGCGGGCGTAGGCCTCGGAGAGGAAAAGCAGTGACAGGCCGTGGCCGTACATGGGCGCCTGCGAGTCGCTGGTGAGCAGGCCGGTGGGCCGCGCCCCGGCGACGATGAAATCGAGGCAGCGGTGAAGCTCCTTGCCGTAGGGGCCGCGGTCGATGTCGCTGCCGGCGGCGAAATACGCGAGGCCTTCGAGCGCGACCGTGGCGGTCCTGCCGATCACCTGGGCGTCCGCCGGCTTGGCCTCCGACGCTTTTTGCAGCTCGGCGAGCCGCTTAAGGCCCGCGTCGATCGCGCGGTGTCGGGCAGCGCCATCGTCCTGCGCCGCGGGCGGCGCATCCGCGGCCCGTAGGTCGGCGGGCGCGGCGAACCAGGGGGCGGCGCAAAGTGCCAGGGCGAGCAAAGATTTCGTAAAGGTGCAACCGAAAGGCAACGGCGAATGTGGAAGTGCGGGCATGAGAGACCTCCGGTAGAGGCGGCCTTTGGAACAAGGACATGCAATATTTTCTTCATGCGCGCGGGCGGGCGGAGTTTCAATTTTCGTGCGGATCAAAACGCCACGAGGCGAGCCCGGCATGGGCTCGCCTCGTGGCGTTTTCGTTGCTGCGGTCTCTATTTTCAGATCTCAAATTTCAAATCTGAGATCTGAAATTTCGTGAGGTCTAACTGCCCGGGCCTTTGCCCGAATAGACCGGGAGGTACCGGTTGGGCATTTGCAGGATGATGAGGGCCATGGCGGTGGCGTAGTCTTCGCTGAAGTCGCCGTTCCAGTGGTCGCCACCGCCCTGCTTTTTGATCAGTTCGTCGCGGATGGCGGGGTAAAAGGTTTCCCAGTACTTGCCGCCTGCGAGGAACATGGCCTGGGTGCCGTAGTAGTAGCCGTAGAAGTAGTGACCCTCGTTGAGCCCCCCGCCGCGGCCGGGGGTGAATTGTTCGAGGTAATGGAGGCCGCGTTCAAGGTCGGTGCCTTCGAAGATTCCCGCGTAGTAGAGCGCCGCGACGCCCGCGGCCGATCGCGGATATCCGCTCCCCCCGCCGCCCCCCTGGGCGGCCATGTAGCTGAACCCGCCGTCCGGGTTCTGGCATCGGCGGACGTACTTGATCGACTTGTCGATCACTTCCTTCTCAACCTTGATCCCCGCATCGCGTGCCGCGCGGAGGGCCATCACCTGGCAGATGGTGACGGAGATGTCGGCGTCGTAGGGCGCGGGCTGGTAGCGCCAGCCCCCCTCGGGGTTCTGGGTTTTCTCGATGAGCTTCACGGCCTTCTGGAGTTTTTCCTTGACGGCTTCGTCGCCGGTCATGCCGTAGACTTCGCCCAAAAAGAGCGTGGCGAAGCCGTGGCCGTACATCGGGCCCTGGCTGGCATCCGAGGCGATGAGCCCGGACTCCTGGCAGGAGTTGAGAACGAAGTCGAGGCAATTCTTGACTTCCTTCCCGTACTTCCCGCGGCCGGGGAGGTTGCCGGCCTGCATGAACGCGAGGCCGGCGAGGGCGGTGATGCCGGCGTGATTGGAGTAGCCCTGCATGCCGGTATTGAAGCTGCCGTCGCCCGACTGCTTCTTGGCCAGCCACGCGAGGCCCTTCTCGACCGCGACTTGTTGCGCTGGCGTGATTTCGTCCCCGCGCACCTGGCTGGGCCGGTCGGCGATGTCCTTGGGTCCCGGCCGGGCCGGGGGGTCGGCTTGCGCGGACGAAGGCGCGAGCGCCTGGGGAATCGCGAGTGCCGCCGCCAAGGCGAGGACGGTGAGAGTCTTCAGTCGGCGGGTGCGCGGCGCGGGCTCAAGGGCGACGCCGCACGCATGCGGGCCGCTGAGCTCCCCCGCCAGCGAGCCGGCATGGCGCGCATTCATCGATGCCCCGCTCGTGCCGAGGATGAGGCCGGTGCCAATTTTAATTTTCATCGTTTGGTCGCCTGCTCGGCCAGCGAGCGGTAATAGTCGTCCACCAAACCCTTGTACTTCCCGATGACCGTTTCGTGCGCGCCTTCCTGAACGGCCTGGCGCTCGCGGGCGGTGACCGAGCCCCACTCCTCGACCTTCACCTTCACGTTGGCATTGGGATCGACGTTCGGATCGCCCGCCTGGGCGAGGCTGCTCTTCTCGGCGGCCGTCGTTCCGGGGTTGGGCTTCTGGCCGGGCTGCTTGCCTTGGGCGAGTTGCTGCTGGCCGCCCGGCTGCGGTTGCGGCGGGCCGTTCTTCTGGCCCGGCTTGCTGCCGGGCTTGGGCTTGGAGTTGGCCTGCTGCTGCTGGGCCATCTTAATCAGCTCCTCGATGTCGATCTCGATGCGCTTCTGGATCTCCTGCGTAACCTTGCCCGGATCATCCTTCACCGCGAGGCGGACACGCGATCGGGCCATGCGGTCGCCGGTGAGCTTGAGGCCCTTCTCGGCCATGTCGTCGGTGACCTTGTCTTCGAGCAATCCCTTTTCAATTTCCTGATTTTCGATGTCTTCCTTGTTGGCCTCTTCGGGAAGCTGCTCGTTGGGGTCGGGCTCGGGCCCGAGCTTGTTCTGGCCTTCCGTGGCCTTTTGGATCAGCTTATCGAAAAGGTCGCGCAGCTCTCCCTGACGGGTGCCTAGGGCGAGGAGCTGTTCCTTGTCCTTCTGGGCGGGCTTGTCGGCTTCTTCGGTGCCGGTGCGAACGGCAGTCTGGTTCTTCTTGAGCAGGCGCAGCTCGGCCTCCGAGGGAATCTTGGCCTTGGGGCTCCCCTGGCCTTGCCCGCCGCCGCTGTTCCGCTGGTTGAACGGCGAATCCTTCATCTTCTGCACGAGGCTGTCGATCATCGCCTGGATCTGGTCCTCGGCGTGCTTCTCGGCGATCTGCGTG
>JAQGHP010000786.1 GCA_028288775.1 Phycisphaerales bacterium
ATGCCGATCGAGCATGCCGGTGGTCATGTAGAGGACCGCGTCCATCGCGTAGGTGTACGCGGCCATCCGCGCGATCTTCGCCTGCACCAGTTCAAAATCGGCCAGCGGCCGCTGGAACTGGTAGCGCGTCTGCGCCCACTTGGTGGCCTGCGCGAAGGCCCGACCCGCGCCGCCCAGCATCCCAGCGGACAGCGTGCAGCGGCCGTAATTGAGGCACGAGAGCGCGACGTGCAGGCCCTTGCCTTCCTGATAAAGAAGATGCTCGCGCGGAACCTTCACGTTGTTGAACCGCACGCGGGCCTGCCACGTTCCGCGGATGCCACACTTGCTGCGGTTTTTCTCGAAGATATCAATGCCCGGCATGTCGGGGGTGCAGATCAGGGCCGTGACTTTTTCAACCGTCTTACCGGTCTTGGGGTCCGTGAGCTTCTGCTTGGCCATCACGGTGAACAGGCCCGAGAGCGCACCGGACGTGGACCACTTTTTCTCACCATTAAGGACGTAGTAATTTCCGTCGGCGGAGAGTTCGCAGCGCGTCTCCTGTCCGCCGGCATCGCAGCCGACGTTGGGCTCGGAGAGGCAGAACGCCGAGAGCCAATCCTTCGCCAGGTGCGGCAGCCACCTGCGGCGCTGCTCCTCGGTCCCAAACAGCATGATCGCCTTGCAGCCGATCGACTGATGCGCGGAGACCAATACCGCGGTCGATCCGCACGAGCGGCCGATGCGCTCGAGCACGCGGTTGTAGCTGGTGATGCCCAGGCCGCCGCCGCCGAAGGCGGTGGGGATGGTCATCCCCAGCACGCCCAGCGCGAACAGCCGATCGATCACCCACCGCGGGATTTCCTGTTCCTGGTCGATTTGAACGGCGGGATGTTCGGTGTCGAGATAATGGCCCAGGGCGTCGAGCAACGCGTCGCAACGGGCGGTTTCTTCCGCCGAGGTATGTGGGTAGGGGAAGACGAGATCTTCGCGAACATTCCCCCAGAAGAGATTCTTTACGAACCCCATGGTGGAAGGCTCGGGACCGAGCAATGCCTCGGCGTCCTCGATGAGCTTGCGGTCCTTTGCGTCTACGCCTTTTAGCGTTTTGAGGTCAGCCATATGGTGCATCCCTCTCGTTAAGCTCGCATTGGATTGTAGCACGGCGAAGCCGCCGGGGTCGCGTTTCATGCGGTTCGCCGATACCCGCGTACCGCCTGTATCGGTTGCACAACGCGTGCCGAAGAGCCCGGTGGGAGTCCGACTCACGCCGATGCTTTTCCTATCGGACCACGGCCCAGCGCGCTGCGGCCAAACGCACATCGGCGGCGTACAATCCGATACTAATGGAGGGAGCGGCGGCTATCTCGTTCGGAGCATTTCCTGCATGGCCGGGTACACCCCCATTCTGGACTGGATCGACTCGCAAGCCCCGCGCATGCGCCGGCTCGTGCGCGAATGGTCCGACGTTAATTCCGGAAGCCATAACGTCGCGGGCCTCGCGACGATGTTGCATCGCCTCCGCAGTGCGTGGGAGCCGCTGGGCGGCGACATCACGGAACTGTCCTTACCCGATGAAGAGACGATCGATTCCGTCGGCAAAATCGTAAACACGCCGCTCGGGAAAGCTTTGCAGATCCGCAAACGGCCCGATGCGCCGCTGCGCGCGTTTCTCTGCATTCACATGGATACGGTCTACCCGGCAGATTCGGCCTTTCAGCGCTGCGAATTGCTCGACGACAACACACTCCGCGGCCCAGGGGTGGCCGACGCCAAGGGCGGGCTGGCCGTCATGCTGCTGGCGGTCGAGGCCCTGGAGCGCAGCCCGTGGGCGCGAAGCATCGGCTGGGAAGTGCTCATCAATCCGGATGAAGAGCTCGGCTCGCCCGGGTCTGCGCCGCTGTTTGACGAGGCCGCCCGCCGGAACCATCTTGGGCTACTCTTCGAGCCTGCCATGGGCGAGGGCGATCTCGTCAGCGAACGGGGCGGCTCCGGCTCCTTCGAGCTCATCGTCCACGGCCGCTCCGCCCACGCAGGGCGCGACCCCAAGGCCGGCCGCAACGCAATCAACGCGATGGCGGAAATGATCGGCGAGCTAAACCTTCTGGAATTGAACGGGACGACGCCCGACGGCGTAACGATCAACGTCGGAAAGGTGGAAGGGGGAGGGCCGGTGAACGTGGTGCCGGATTTGGCGATCTGCCGATTCAACGTGCGAGTCAAGACGCCACAAGACCAGAGCGCCGCCGGGGAGGGAATCCTGAATTTCTTCCGAAACAACGAGCGGAAACGCGACGGCATCCGCCTCGAAATGCACGGCGGCTTCCACCGCCCACCCAAGCCGCTGGACCCGCAAACCGCCAGACTGCTCGACCACACCGTGGCATGTGGAAAGGAATTGGGCCTGAGCCTCGGCCACAGAAGGAGCGGCGGCGTCTCCGACGGCAACCAACTCGCCGCCGCCGGCCTCCCCAACCTCGACAGCCTCGGCCCCCGGGGCGGCAAAATCCACAGCCCCGAAGAATACGTGCTGCTGGACAGCCTCCCCGAACGCGCCAAGCTCACGGCGTTGCTCTTGATGGAACTCGCTTCGGGGGAAATTAAATGGCCAAAGTCCATCCACGAAGGGCACGAAGGGGGACTCGAATGAACACGAAGGGAATTAATCCGAATTCCGAAAACCGAATGAAATCCGAAGGATGAATTCCGCAACGGAGGTACGTCGTTCGGCCGCCCCCAATCGGATTTTGGATTTGGGATTTAATTCGGATTTCGGGGATTCGGAATTCGGGTTTAATCTCTTCGCATTCCTTCGTGTTCATTCGTGTCCCCCTTCGTGCCCTTCGTGGACCTCTTAAGAAGGTAGTGATGTTCGTCATCCGCCCCGTTTCGCTCGACGATCTCGACCAGCTCTACGAGCTGGCCACGTCGGCGGGGTACGGACTGACTTCGCTGCCGCGGGACCGGGAACTGCTGCACGCGAAGATCACCGAGTCGCAAGAGAGCTTCGCCCGCATCGGGCAGAAGCCGCGGGGGGAGAGCTACCTGTTCGTGCTCGAAGACCTGAAAACCGGCCGGGCCGTTGGCACCACCGGCGCGGTCGCGAAGGTTGGCGGGTACGAGCCGTTCTACGCGTACAAGGTCGAGACCGCCGTCGCCGAGTCCGACGTGCTCAACGTGCGGAAGGAAGTGCGCTTTCTCAAGCTCGTGCAGGACCACAACGGCCCGTGCGAGGTCGGCTGCCTGTTCCTCTCGCCCGCCTGCCGCAAGGACGGCAACGGCCGCCTGCTCTCGCTCGTCCGCTTCCTTTTCATGGCCGAGTACCCGAAGCGATTCGACCCGATCGTCATCGCCGAGCTTCGCGGCGTCATCGACGACGTGGGCCATTCCCCGTTCTGGGATGCGCTCGGCCGGCATTTCTTCGACATCGACTACCCCAACGCCGACTACCTGAGCGTGGTGAACAAGAAGTTCATCGCCGACCTGATGCCCACGCACCCGATCTACATCCCGCTGCTCCCGCCCGAGGCCCGCGACGTGATCGGCAAGGTACATGAGCAGAGCAAGGCGGCGATGGAGATCTTGCGGGAAGAGGGCTTCATCGACTGCGGCATGGTCGATATCTTCGACGCCGGGCCGATTGTGCGGTGCAAGCGCGATGCGATCCGCACGGTGCGCGAGAGCCGGAAAATGCCGGTGGAGGATATCGTTGAGGAATTGCCGGCGTCGGAGCCGTACCTGATCGCCTCGCCCTGCAAGGAATTCCGCGCGTGCAAGGGGCCGGTACAGATCACCGAGATCGGCGTGTGCCTGACGAGCCGCACGGCCCTGGCGCTGCACGTGAAAGTCGGAGATTCCGTGCGATTCGCGGCGCTTAAGCCCGCACCGCGCGAGGGGGAGGGGAAGCAGACATGACGCCGCCTACGCCGCACCAGCATGTTCTCAACCGCCCGACGACGGGCGGCGGTCCGGAGTTCAACACGACGGACCCAGCAACCGGGAGAGTGTTGCATCGAGTGGCGGCCTCGAACGAGGAGGATGTGAACGCCGCCGTCAGTGCGGCACGGACCGCGCTGGAAACGTGGTCCGATTCGCCCGTCAATTTTCGGATCGAATTGCTCACCCGCTATGCGGACCGTATCCGGGAGTCGAAGGGTGAACTCGCCGCGGCCATTTCCGGCGAAACCGGAAAGCCCAGGTGGGAGGCCGAAAGCGAAGTCGACGCGATGGTGGCGAAGATCGCCATTTCCGTCGAAGCGTTTCACGAGCGCCGGCATTCATCGCAGCGCGAACAGGCCGGCGCGATCGCGGCCACGCGTTACAAGCCCCTTGGCGTGATGGCCGTCTTCGGCCCGTTCAACATGCCCGGCCATTTGCCCAACGGGCACATCGTCCCGGCGCTGCTGGCGGGGAATACTGTTGTTTTCAAGCCCAGCGAGTTCACTCCCGCCGTCGGTTCGCTCATGGGCGATTACCTCATGCAAGCCGGGTTTCCGGGCGGAACGGTGAGCGTTTTGCAGGGCGGGCGCGAGGTCGGGGCAATGCTCGCGCGGCATCGGGACGTGGACGGAATCCTCTTCACCGGCAGCGTGGCGGCAGGACTGGCCCTCAGCCATTTGTCGGTCGATCAGCCCGGGAAAATCCTCGCGCTGGAAATGGGCGGCAATAATCCACTCGTCGTGTGGAACGCAAAGGATCTCGACGCCGCGGCGTACTTGACCATCCAATCCGCCTTCATCACCTCGGGCCAGCGGTGCAGTTGTGCACGCCGATTGATTGTACCCGACGACGCGACAGGGCGGGCGTTCGTGGATCGCCTGGCCGCCGTGATGAAAAGAATTGAGGTTGGCCCGCATACGCAAAGGCCGGAGCCGTTCATGGGCCCGGTGATTTCCGATGCCTCTGCCGCGAGTTTGCTCGCGGGACAGATCGAGCTTTTCAAGCGCGGCGGGCGGACTCTGGTTGAAATGAAATCCCTCGGCGAGCGCCCTTCGCTGCTCCATCCCGGCCTGATCGACGTGACCGATATAGCCGACCGCCCCGACACCGAAATCTTCGGCCCGCTCCTCCAACTCATACGCGTCCGTGATTTCGATGCGGCAATCTCCGAGGCCAATCGCACCGCATATGGCCTTGCCGCGGGCCTCTTCAGCGATGACCCCGCGCTCTGGGAACGCTTCTACCGAAAGGTCCGCGCCGGCGTCGTCTACTGGAACCGCCAGACGACAGGCGGCAGCAGCCACCTCCCCTTCGGCGGCGTCGGCCTCAGCGGAAACCATCGCCCCAGCGGCTACTTCGCGGCCGACTATTGCTCGTACCCGGTGGCATCGATGGAGGTGCCCACGCTCGCAATGCCGACACAGAAGACTCCGGGGATCGGATGATTAGAACATACGGAACACTTTTCCCTCCTCCGATACTCCGGGGGAGGGCAAGGGTGGGGGTCTTCGGCCGAACGATAGCGATGCTCCTTCGCGAGGAGGAAGCCCCCACCTCAATCCTCCCCCGGAGTACCGGAGGAGGAGGAAAGACCAGAATCACTCAATGGCCGCATTCGAAATCAACTTCGATGGCCTAATCGGCCCGACGCACAATTACGCGGGGCTCTCGTACGGCAATCTGGCCTCGCGCGCGCATCGGCTTTCAGTTTCCAATCCCCGGCAGGCGGCTTTGCAGGGGCTGGCGAAGATGAAGTTCATGGCGGATTTGGGCTTGCGGCAGGCGGTACTGCCGCCGCAGGAGCGGCCGGATTTGCTCGCAATCCGACGGCTCGGGTTTTCGGGGACGGACGCGCGGGTAGTGGAACAGGCCCGGAGCGACGCGCCGGCGCTGCTGGCGTCGTGCTACAGCGCGTCGTCGATGTGGGCCGCGAACGCGGCGACGGTTTCCCCGAGCGCCGACACCGCCGACGGGCGCGTGCATTTCACGCCAGCGAACCTCATCAACCAGTTTCACCGTTCGCTGGAGCCCGCGGCGACGGGCCGGATTTTGAAGGCCATTTTCCCAAACGAAAAGCACTTCGCCCATCATCCGCCCCTGCCCGCAAGCCTGCACTTCGGCGACGAGGGCGCTGCCAACCACACGCGGCTCTGCCGGGAAACGGGCGGGCCGGGAATCGAGTTGTTCGTGTACGGGCGCGACAGCTTCGAGCCTGATGCGCCCGGGCCGCGACGCTACCCCGCACGCCAGATGCGCGCGGCTTCAGAGGCCGTAGCCCGGCTCCATCACCTCGACCGGGCACGCACCTTTTTCCTCCGGCAGAATCCCGCGGCCATCGACGCGGGCGCGTTTCATAACGACGTGGTCGCGGTGGGCAATGGGAATGTGCTGCTCTACCACGCCATGGCATTCGCAGAAGGGGACCCGGCCCTCGGCGCGGCGCGTGATGCATTGCGCGGCCTTGGAGTCGAGCCGGTTTTTCTCCAAGTGCCGGAGGCGGAGGTTCCGCTGGCGGACGCGGTGGGGTCGTACCTGTTCAACAGCCAGTTGGTGACGCTGCCGGACGGAACGATGGCGATGGTCTGCCCGACAGAATGCCGGGAAAATGCGAGCAGCCGGGCGTTCTTGGAAAGGTTGGTTGAGTCGGAAACCCCGATCCGATCCGTGCATTACGTTGACGTCCGCCACAGCATGCACAACGGCGGCGGGCCCGCGTGTCTGCGGCTAAGGGTCGCGCTGACCGAGCCCGAGCTCACTGCCGCTGCTTCGGGGGTATTTCTCACGGACGCGCTATATGCTGCGCTCGTTGCGTGGGTCACGCGTCACTATCGCGACCATCTCCACGCGGACGACCTGGCCGATCCGCGACTCATCGAGGAAGGCCGCGCGGCGCTGGACGAACTCATGCGGTTACTGGGGACGGGATCGATATATCCATTTCAATGCGCCGGCACGATCTGAGCGCACGGATCCGAAAAGTTTATTGCGTTTCGCGCTGCTAAAGCCCGCTCGACCTCTACCGTTTAGCCGCCCCGCTTGCGGGGCGTTTTGTATTGAAGAACGCGTCTGAAAAAATAACTGTTCACACGCCGGGCAAAGGCGGAGGGGGCGGGAAGGGGGGCTTGGGCTCCGGGTCGGGCATGGGATCGGGCATCGGATCGGGTTGCGGCTGGGGGATCGGTTCGGGGATCGGCACGGGCGGATCCTGCATGATGCTCCACATGACGACTCCCGTAAAATCCTGCGCGGCGACGGCCCCGTAACACCGCGCCACGCGCCATAGACCCACTTATATCGCGGCCGGCCCGTGCGGCCCATGGCATATCCGCCGCTCGCGGGGCGGGTGGCGGACCATACAATAGGGGTGCGACATGACCAAGCGACCCACGACGCCCATTCGCCTCCTCACTGCCGTCCCGATCTGTGACGGACACGACAGCGCGATCAGCACCATCAATCTCGAATTCATTCGCCACGGCATTGAAGTCATTTACCTCGGGTATCACCGCTCCGCCCGCGACATCGCGCGGGCCGCGGTGCAGGAGGACGTCCGCGCGATCGGCATCTCCAGCTATAACGGCGGGCACGTCGAGTTCTTCGCCCAAGTCGTCAAGCTGCTGCGGGAGTACGGCGCGGCGGACATCGGAGTCTTCGGAGGAGGCGGCGGAACGATCACCCACGCGGATGCCGCGCTCATGCGTAAGAAGGGCGTGAACCGGATTTTCTTCGCGGGCACGCCGCTGGCGGAAATGGTGGATTACGTGAGGAAGACTTGGGGCGATGAACCGGCGACGCAAGCGGCCAAGGCCAATGCGCACGCGGATCATCGTCTTGCGCGCCGACTGACTGCCGCGACGATGACGGACGGCCGATTGAACGGGAAGAAGCCCAAGGCGGCAGAATTCCGCGCCGCACGAAACGGCCAGACATCGGCGGAGCGTCCCCGACTGGTCATCGGCGTCTGCGGCCCCGGCGGGGCGGGCAAGACCACGCTCATCGATGAACTGGTCCTTCGTTTCCTCCACGATGCGCCGACGTCGCGCGTCGCTGTGCTCTCGCACGACCCGAGCATCATCGGAAGCGGCGCGCTGCTAGGCGACCGGGCGGCGATGTTCTATTCGCAGGATGACCGCGTCTTCATGCGCAGCCTCGCCACCGGTGGCCGGGCCGGCGGGCTTTCGCCCGCGACGGAGCGCTGCCTGCAAATCCTCAAACACGACCGCGACGGGAAAGGCTTCGACGTCGTGCTCGTCGAGACTGTCGGCATCGGCCAGGAGGCAGTGCCTTTTGCGCCGGGCTTGGTGGACAAAACCGTCTTCGTCATGAGCCCCGAGTACGGCAGCCGCCTGCAACTGCAAAAGATCGCCATGCTCGATGCCGCGGATATCGTCGTCGTCAACAAGAGCGATCTGGCCGCGGCAAAGACGGCGTCGAACGAGGTCGAACAGCGCCTGGCCCTCAACCAACGCGGACAAAAGCTGCTGGCGACCGTCGCCAAGCGGCATCGCGACGCGGGGGTGGATGCATTGTTTGGTGTGCTAAAAGGCACCGTGCCGGATGAGGTTGCGACGGTGCGCGCGTGCCGGGTGGGGGGAGATGTGACATGTGTTTGAGCCGTGGCACGGGCGGCCCGCTCGTGTCCGCAATACTCCGCGGCGCGTAGGGTGGGCGTATTCGCCCGCCGCTTGCGTGGGGCGTCGCCAAGAAATGTTCGGTATAGCCGAACCTACGGAGTAGCGCCGTGACCCTGAAATATCGCAGACCATGGGCAAGCCGCCCTTGCCACGCGGAGGAGACTCAATGAGCATCCTCGCTCAAGTTGTTGAAGCGGCTGAAAAGCATCGCCACTTTGTCGAAGAACAGGTGCAGCTCACCCGAACAGATCCGGAAGCTGGCAATGCAATCCTCAAACGCTGGCAATCGCTTCGCGCAAGCATTCCCAACTCCACCACGCCCACCGGCCTGAAGCTTCCGCGCCTCGCATTGCCGGCGATCGACGAACCCGGCGAAATCGCCCGGTACCTCTACGGCGAAGGCCTGCCCGGCGAATTCCCGTACGCGAACGGCGCGTATCGCGAAATGTACCTCGAACCTTTGGCCAGCTCGGACGGGAAAGCGAGCAAGTCGGAGGAGCCCACGAGGCTCTTCGCCGGCATGGGCCTGGCCGAAGACACCAACGAGCGGTTCCGCTATCTCACGCGGCATCAGCGCAGCGCACGCCTGAGCACCGCGTTCGATGGGCCGACGCGCGACGGCCTCGACAGCGACACCGATGGCGTCCTGGGAAAAATCGGCGAAGGGGGTGTCGCGATCGACACGGTCGAGGACATGGAGCGGCTCTATGACGGCTTCGAGCTCGGCAGCCCGGACGTGTCGGTCTCCATGACCATCAACGGGCCGGCGCCCACGATTCTCGCGATGTTCGTAGCCGCGGCCAAACGACGGTTCGGAAAGAGCGTGGTCCCGCTGCTCCGCGGAACCGTGCAGGCCGACATTCTCAAGGAAGTGCAGGCGCAGAACGAAATGCTCTTCCCGGTGGACGCGTCGCTGCGCTTCCTCACCGACATGGTCGAGTGGACGACCGCGAACATGCCGCGGTGGTACCCGATTTCCATCAGCGGCTACCACATCGCCGAGGCCGGCGCGACCCCCGTGCAGCAGGCGGCCTATACGCTCTCCAATGGATTCACGTACGCCGAGCTTTTCCGCGCCCGCGGGATGGACGTGAACGTATTTGGCCCGCGGCTGTCGTTCTTCCTCGACTGCGGGCTGGACGTCGAATACCTGGCCCTAGCGCGCGTCTGTCGCAAGCTCTGGGCGATCGGCATGCGCGATGTTTTCGGCGCAAACGACAAGGCGCAGATCCTCAAGCTCCACACGCAGACCAGCGGTAGATCGCTCGTCGCGCAAACGTTCAAGAACAACCTCACGCGCACGGCAGTGGAGCTGATCCTGGCCTACATCAACGCCACGAATTCCTGCCACAGCAACAGCGCTGATGAGGCGTTCACCACGCCGGGGGAAGAGTACGTACGACTGGCCGCTCATTCGCAGGCGATCCTGCTTGAAGAATCCGGCGTGTTCAAGCACATGATGAACGCGATGGGTTCGTCTCCGGGAATCCTGGCGGTGGAGCGTGCGGTGGAAGCGGCGATCCTCGAAGAATTCCGCCAGCTCGACGAGCTTGGCGGCGTGCTGGGCGCAATCGAGCACCGCTACCAGCGCAGCCAGATCCAGGCTGCGGCGCACCGCTACGAGCAGCAGATCTACGACGGCATCCGCCCGATCATCGGCCTCAACCGCTATGCGGACGAAGGCGACAAGCCGGAAGTTCCCGTCGTCCGCACGCCCGCGAAGAAGCAAAAGGCGCAGGTCGAGCGGCTGGCAAAGTTCAAACACCGCCACCGAAAGACATGCGGGAAGGCGCTGGACGATCTGGCAAAAGTCGTAGAGTCCGGCGGCAACGTTTTCGGGCAACTCGTCGAAACCGTGGAGCACTGCTCGCTCGGACAAATCACCGCGCGACTGCATGAAGTCGTAGGGCACTACCGGCCGACGATCTGAAGATTTGACAACCGCCCAACCGCAAGGAGAACGCGGGGATTGTCTCGCCACGGATGGACACAGATAAACACAGATGAATGCGGGAGGCTGCATTTGCCGTGGCATGGGCGGCTCGCCCATGTCTCCCCGCTGCAGCTCGACAGTCAAAATCACAGAGGCCACAGAGAAGAGCGGAGGAAATCCATGCCTGGAAGGGCGGGGATTTTCTCCTCTGTGCTCTTTGTGGCCTCTGTGGTCTTTGTGATTCCGAGGATCGAGCCCGAAGCGGAAGACATGGGCGGGCCGCCCATGCCACGGGAAGCGGTCCTCATCTGTGTTAATCTGTGTCCATCTGTGGCGACATCTCCCCCCAGTTCTTCGCGGGTGGTTTTGCGGTTTCTTCTGCCCGGTTGTCCCAATCACGCAGCTTCCTATACTCTCGCAATTCAATTGAGGAGACGCATGGTTCCCACCAGCACGGATTTTTCCATTTCAGTCAAAGACTCTGCCCCCGCGAATGTGGAGGCGACGATTGTTTTTGTTGATGAAGGGCAGGCGGCGGGCGCGGGTATTCCGGGGTTGGGGGACGCCGACCGGGCGGCGCTCGACCGGCTTTTGGCGAGCGGGGTCGTGCGCGGGAAGGCCAAGGAGGTTGCCTTTGACGTCATCGACGTCGGCCCCGGCAAGTTTCGGCGGCTCTTTGTCGTCGGGCTTGGGAAGCACGAGAAGCTCAACGCCGAGACTCTCCGCCAGGCGGCGGGGCATGTCGTTCGGGCGTTGCGCAAGCACCGGCTCGCGAAGGCGAACGTCTTTGTGCCCGCGGGCGCGGTCGCGCTGCCGCAGGCGGCGGAGGCACTGGTCGTCGGCGCGCTGCTCGCGGCGTTTGACTTCGAGGAATACAAGGGCACGGGCCAGAAGAAAGATGACGCGCCCAAGCCAAAGCGAATGGAATGGACGCTCATTGCGGGGGGAGAGGACGGGAAGGCGGCCCGGGAAGCGGTGGAGCGCGGGCGGGCCATCGCGGACGGGCAGAACTTTGCGCGGACGATCGCGTCGCGGCCGGGGAACGACATCAACCCGTTGAGCCTTGCGAAAGTAGCGCAGGCCATGGCGCGCGAGGTCGGGCTGACCTGCCGCGTGCTCGATGAAAAGGAGATGGCGAAGCTCGGCATGGGCGGCATTCTCGCCGTGGGCGGCGGGAGCATCGCGACGCCGCCGCGGATGATCGTACTGGAGCACAAAGGGAAGGGTTCGGGGGTCGGGGGTCAGGGTTCAGGGAAGAAGGGCAAGGCAGGGAGGGCAAATCTCAAATCTGAAATTTCAAATCAATCGCCTCTGCTCGTGGTTGGCAAGGCGATCACCTTCGACACCGGCGGCATCTCGATCAAGCCGGCGGACAAGATGGGGAAAATGATCTTCGACAAGTGCGGCGGGATGGCCGTGCTGGGGCTGATGTACGCCGCGGCGAAATTGAAGCTCCCCATGCACGTCGTCGGGATTCTCTCGAGCGCGGAGAACGCCGTCAGCTCGCGAGCGTACCGCCCGGGGGACATCCTGCGGATGTACAACGGCGTCACCGTGGACGTGACCAATACCGATGCCGAAGGTCGCCTTGTGCTGGGCGACGCGCTGGCGTGGGGAATCGAGACTTATCAGCCGTCGGCGGTCGTGGACCTGGCGACCCTCACGGGCGGCGTGGTGACGGCACTGGGCAAGTCGATGGCGGGCGTCATGAGCAACAGCGATGAGATCGTGCGGGAACTGACCATCGCGGCCGAGACGGCGGGGGAGAAAATGTGGCGGCTGCCGCTGGGCGAAGAGCAGCGCGACCAGATTCGCGGCGACGCCTCCGACAGCGTCAACTCCGCCGGCCGCGAGGCGCACCCGCTGCAGGGCGGCGCGTTCCTCAGCTTTTTCGTGCCGATGGATGGGTCGGTGCCGTGGGCGCACCTGGACATCGCCGGGCCTGCGGACACGGAGAAGGAGTTGCCGTACTACGCGAAAGGCGCTACGGGCTGGGGCGTCCGTACGCTGGTGGAGTGGGTGACGCTTCGCTCAAGTACAAAGTAGAGGGATTTGCGATTTGCGATTGCCGATTTGCGATTGGAAAAGTTTCAATACCAGATTTCAAATTCAGATTTGAAATCTAATGTCCGCCCCATCGCAAATCGCAAATCGGCAATCGCAAATCCCTTCGTTCACTCCGCGATCTTCGTCGGGAGCTTGTACACTTTTCCGTTGCGGACGATGTCGACATCCTTTACCGGGGTCTTGCCGCCGTTGGTCCAGAAGTATTCGCCCTTTTCGTCATAGAGCATCTGGAAATCGAGCGTCTTTACGCGGGCCTTGCCCTTTTCGATTTTGGGGACCCAGCAGACGTAGCTCTTGTTGACCCACACTTCGACGTCGTCCCAATCCTCGTCGGAGTAGTTCAGGACCTGGAGCGTGGCGAAGGCGAGGTTGTACTCGGCGCGGCCCAGGGCTTCGCCGCCGCTGGGGGCGTCGGTCTTAAAGGGGTGGCGCTTGGCAGCGTCAGCCGCGAACTGGGCCGGGGTGCGGCGCAGTTTCGGGTCGGAGTTGGGGAGCAAAGACGTCTGGCCGCTGCATCCGGCCAGGACCATGACACTACTTAAGGCGGCGACAACGACAGCGTGTTTCATAGCGATCCTCTCGTCCGAGCGAAAAACTCCGCCGAAAACGCCGGCGGGGCATACGCTAGTTATCGGACGATCGGACCGTGCGCCATGAGCGGAACCGCGTCTATTCCGAAGCCGGCCCGAGGAGGTTGAACAGCCCTTCGCGGTCCCTGATCTGCACGCGGCTGACGGGCTCCGACTGGCTCGCGAAATTCTTGCCCAAGCCGTTGTACAAATTGGAAGCGCGGAGGGTCACGCTGCCGGACGCGGGGATGCCTTCCACGCGCTCCACGTACGCGCCGTTCACCCACACCTCCACATCGTGCAGCGGCTGGGCGCTGAAATTGTAAATCTTCACGGCGCTGCGATCAGCGCTCACCAAGGCAGCAGCCCGCAGATCGGAACTAGCCGTCATGTTCGACGGGAAAACATGGGCACCGGCGTAGGCGGCCATCTCGGTGGGCGTCGGAGCCTGCGCGGTCATTCGGTCCTTGGGGCCGTGGTCGTCGCCAGCGGCAGCCTTGCCGGCATCTCCACTATTCTGGCCGGCGCAACCGCCGATTGCCGCGGCAGCCAAAATCGCCAGCGTGTAACGTAAGGTCGTCATATCATTGTCTCCATCGATCGGACTTTTCAAACTGACCCATTACCGACGCGGATCGCGCCTGGGGTTGATGGAAGGAGTTATGTAAACTGCATGCCATGGCGGACGCGGCCGTGGACGGCGCGCCGCCCCTATTGATGGATCGCCCATTGCTTCCCGGCGATCTCATCCAGAAGCCCGTTTGCAGTTCTCACAATGGGAGATCTCCGGACATGGCCGACAACAACATCACCGACACCCATCCAGACTTTCTGTCGCCGCTGGCTGCGACAATCCGCAGCGCCCGTCCCGATGCGTACCAGCGCCTCGTCTATCGCGGCCCCACGCCGCCGGAGGCCGCACGGCTGCT
>JAQGHP010000008.1 GCA_028288775.1 Phycisphaerales bacterium
AGCAGGTTCAACATCCCGACAAGCACCATCCCCATATGCACGCTCACGCCAGAAAGCGCGATGAACCCGATAGAGGCGGACAACGACAGGTTGGTGAGCTTAACGAATAGTAGCGCGATGCCTCCGATGACGGAGAAGGGAACATTGGCAAGAATCAATAGTGCGTAACGCAGGCGCTGAAAGGCGAAGAACAGCAAACCCAGGACGAGAAGCAGCGAGGCGGGCACGATCACCCTCAGGCGGGCATTGGCGCTCTGTTGGTTCTCGAACTGACCCTCCCACGCGATGTGGTAGCCGGGCGGGAGGTTGGGCTCGACTGCGGCCTTGACGCGGCGCTGGGCCTCCTCGACGAAGCTGCCCATGTCCCGGTCACTGATGCCGCACTTGAGGGCGATGCGCCGGCTGTTGAGATCGCGGCTGATGCGCGAAGCGCCTTCCTCCAGCTTCACCTCCGTGAGCTTGCCCAGCGGCAGGCGCTGGCCGCCGGGCGTGTCCACCCAGAGGCCGGAGATGCGGTCGATCGTGTTGCGGGCGCTGTCGGCGAGACGCACCGAAAGGTCAAAACGCTTCTGCCCTTCGACAATGCTGCCGGCGGTTTTTCCTCCCAGGCCGGTTTCAATCAGCGCGTTGATGGTGTTCCCGTCCACGCCATAGCGGCCCATCACCTCTCGATTTCCTTTGAGCGTCAGGTTGGGTTGGCCGGCGAGTTTTTCGACGTCCAGGTCGGCGTTGCCCTGCACCTGCTTGAGCACTTTGAAGATGTCGTTGCCCTTCTCTTCGAGCACCTTCAGGTCGTCGCCGAAGAGCTTGATGGCAAGCTCTCCCTTCACGCCGGATAGAGCCTCCTCGACGTTGTCCTCGATGACCTGGGAGAAGTTGAAGTCGCAGCCGGGGATCTGCTGGAGCTTCTCGTTCATCTGCTTGATGAGGCCCTGCTTGTTGACGACCTTGCCATTGGGGCCTTTGGTGGACCACTGCTCTCGTGGCGGCAGGTAGACGGCGACTTCGATGTTGTTCCAGCCCTTGGGATCGGTGCCGTCGTCGGGCCTGCCCAGCTGGGAATAGATGACGTGGGATTCGGGGAAGCTCTTGAGAATCCTGCGGATGCTTTGTTCGGTCTTCTGGGCCCTGTCCTGCGAGATCGACAGGGGCATGGTGACGGTAAGCCAGATGTTCCCCTCGTCGAGTTTGGGCAGGAACTCGGTGCCCAGGCGCGTGCTCAGGAAGATCGATCCGGCGAGCAATGAGACGGCTGTGCCGATGGTAAGCGCCTTGTAGCGCAACGCGACGCGCAGGAGCGAGCCGTAGCCGGCCTTGAGATGGCGGGTGACGAAGTTGTCGCCCGCCGGCTTGCCCCACTTGAGCAGCCACGCCGACGCCATCGGCACGAGCGTGAGCGTGACGAGCGTTGCGCCGATGATCGCCCCGGCGATGGTCAAGGCCATCGGCCGGAAGATGCGCCCCTCGACGCGCTGGAAGGTGAAGATCGGCAGCAGCGCGGTGATGAGGATGAGCTTGGAAAAGAGCATCGGCCGGCCCAGGCCCGTGCTGGTGTGCCGGACAAGCTCGCGGAAATCTGCTTGCGGCGGGGCGATGAGTTTCTGGACGAGAACGGCTTCAACAATGACGACCGCCGCGTCTACGAGGATGCCGAAATCCACCGCGCCGAAGCTCAGCAAGTTGGCCGCAACGCCCTTCATGTGGAGGAACAGGAAAGCCGACAGCAGCGACAGCGGGATTACCAGCCAGATGACCATGCCCGCGGACGTGCTGGCGCTGATCGCCTAGCAGGTGAACGCGGTGCGGTCGGACCGGACCGCCGACCCCTTGGATCAGGCCCGGACACTCGGGTTCCTGGCCACGGTCGCGCTAAGGACGATGGAGGCGCGGGACTTATCAGCACGGCTGGAGGCGGTGGAACGGGTGCTGAAGCTGCGGCGGGACCAGGAGCGGGAGACGCAAAAACAGCAGAGGAAGTAAGCGATGGCGAAAAACACGATCATCGGCGGCGGCAAGCTCTACGAAACCTTCGCGCCCAAGGAGCGGCTGGTGCTTCTGCTGGAAGCAAAGGCCCGCGGCGACGAGGGCGAGACCATGCGGCTGTGGCGCTCCTGCCCGCGCAAGACCTACAGCGGCCCGGACGCGGCGTTCGACGACCGCCGGGAGCTGGCACTGGACTCGGCGGCGATGGTCTGCGCGGAACTGTCCTCACTGACGGCTCAGCTCCGGCTGCTGCACTGGGCGGCCGCCAATGTCAGGCATTTTGACACGATGCACCACATCGTGGCCGACATGGCGTTCCTGGAAGGGGTGCGCTGCGCCCAAGGGCTCTCGCAGACGCCGTTCTTTGCCCGCAAGCTGCGCAAGGTACCGGGGGGCGCGGCGGAGGGTTACGCGGACGCCGACGAAGTGGACGCGGAAGGAGAACCGGACCGTGGCGGCCACGCCGGGGATGGCGGCGGAGCCGACATTGAGGGTGAGGCGGAGGCCGACAAGGCCTACGTCCATGAAGACCTCTCGTGCCTGGGCGGGGATCTGGGGCGGCGGATGCAGGCCGTCGAGGGCCGGTCGGAGTACGCGACGGACTTGATCGGGCTGGTGCTCAGCCGCACGGGCCATGACCTGGCCTCGGAGCTGAAGGCCGTCTGGGAGGCTTTCGGCCACTTCTGCACCAGCCGTGTGGGATTGTCAGCGGAAAAGGTGCTGGACGCCTGCGGGTACCCCGGCCGGGAGGAGTTGACCGACTGGCTGAAGGCCTACGCCCACGTCGAGCCCAACGCGAAAACCGTGGCCGATTACCGCGAGGGGTTGTGCGGGGTATGGGACCGGCGGTTCGAAGAGGAATAAGAAGGGAATGGGTGGAAACATGAGAAGCAGCACGCTCGGCAGCCGGCACTATGGGACGCTTACCGCCCATGAGCGATTCGCGCTACTGGTGGAGGCGATGGCGCGGCGGGACGACCGCGAGGCTGACCGGCTCGGCGACACCTGCCCCCGGCGCACCTACCGGGCGGAGGACCAGGCGTTCCGTGAGCGGATGCGGCTGGCGAGCACGATCGCGAATCGGGTGTGCCTGAACCTGCGGGCGGGGCTGGCGCAGATCCGGATGGCCAAGGTGTTCTGTCAGCAGGCCGAAAAGTTCGCAGGCCCGTCGGCGTTCGTGGCCCGAGCCGCGTTCCTCTGCGGGCGGGAGTACGGGAGGTGGGAGGCCGGGGCCATCGAAACAATTGGCCTTCCCGATGCCCGGTCACTGGCGGACGCGGTGGCGGCCCAGCCGGAATTGCGCGAGCAGCTTCAGGAGGCGCGGGAGGTGGCGGAGGAGGCGATGGGCAAAGTGGCTCAAACGCTACTCGAAGCGACCGGCGAGCTGCACGCCACCGACCTCCTCTCGCAGTGGGAGGGGTTCGGGCGCTTCTGTGGTGAATCGTTGGGTGTGGACCCCGTGACGGTGTTCCGGGCCTTTGGCCTGGGCCATGAGGACCCGGCGATGGAAGTGCGTTCGGCATTCCCGGCCGCTCGCACCGACGACACCATCGCCGTCGAGTGGGCGAGGCGATGGTCGTGGAGCTGGCAGCGGCGGGTGGGGTGAGCGGCACCTCTCGCAAACGCGGCGCGAATGAAGAAAAAATGAAAGGCGGCACCATGAAAGCAACCCCTTTGACGATGACGCACCCCGAGCCCGAGGCGGCGCGGCGGAAGCTGGTGGCCGCCCTGCGCAAGCGGGCGGTCAGCAAGCGGTACACCCCCGCGGAGCGGGCGGAGTTCGCCCGGATCGCCGACGCCTGGGCGGCGACCCTGCCGGGAAACAAGTAATACTATTTATGTTGACGGACATCGACATATTTAATATACTCATCCCCATGAGCGGAAAGTTGATCGCCTACTACCGGGTTAGCACGGAGAAGCAGGGCGCGAGTGGGCTGGGGCTCGACGCCCAGCGTGCGAGCGTGCAGGACTTCGCCAAGAGCACCGGCGCGACGATCGAGGCGAGCTTTACCGAGGGGGAGAGCGGCAAGCGGGCGGACCGCCCGGAGCTGGCCAAGGCCATCGCCCACGCCCGGCGGATCAAGGCCCGGCTGTGCATCGCCAAGCTCGACCGCCTGGCACGCAACGTGGCGTTCCTGTCGGCCCTGATGGAGTCTGGGGCCGAGTTCGTCGCGGTGGATAACCCCAGCGCCAACAAGTTGACCATCCACATCCTGGCGGCGGTGGCCGAGGACGAGGCCCGGAGGATCTCTGACCGGACCAGGGCGGCGCTAGCGGCGGCGAAGGCCCGCGGGACGTTGCTGGGGTCGGCACGGCCCGACCACTGGCAGGGCCGGGAGGACGCCCGGCTGCGGGGGTTGGCCAAGGCGCGGCAGCAGTCGCGGATCGCCAAGCGGGCGAACGCGATCGCGGGTGTGGCGGACCTTTTACCGGAGATGCGGCAGCGGCGGCAGGCGGGAGAGAGCCTTGCGGCAATCGCCACGGCATTGAACGAAGCGGGACAGCGGACGGTGCGCGGCAACCTGTGGACGCCGAGCGGCGTGAAACTGGCGATCGACCGGGCGTCGGCTTCGGAGGCTTTGCCTTCCGTGAGCAATTGAAAGACGGGTGACTTATGGCAAGCGTGTACAAGCGTGGTCGGTGGGTGGACGGGCAAGGGCGAAAGTGCGGGAAGGATGCGCCCGGCGCGAAGTGGGTGGAGTCGCGGTTCTACACCGTGGCGTATTTCGTGAACGGCCGGATACGCCGGATGAAGGGGTACACGGATCGGGGCGCATCGGAGCAACTGGCGTCAAAGATGGAGCGTGCCAAGGCACAAGGGGCCGAGGGGCTGGACGATCCGTACAAGCCCCACCGCAACCGCCGTCTGGCCGAGCACGTCGCCGACTGGATAGCCGAGCTACGGCAGTTGGGCCGGGACCATGTGTACGTCGGGCTGTGCGAATCGCGCATGGCCCGGATGATCGAAGAGTGTCATTGGGAAACGCTGGCGGGAATCAATCCCGAACGCCTGATCCGCTGGCGTGATACCGCGACGGTGACGGTGGGGAAGGCGAAGAAGAAGGGGAGCAACGTCAAGCCGATGGGGGCGGCGACTCAGAACCACTACCTGGATACCGTGCGGGCGTTCTGCCTTTGGGCGGTCAAACGCAAGCGGATGGCGGGCAACCCGCTGGCGGACGTGCGGGGCGTGGAAACCGCCGGGCAGTTGCGGCGGCAACGGCGGGCGCTGACTGAGGATGAAACCGCCGCGCTACTCGGGGCGGTGCCGGAGCGGCATCAACTGGCCTACCGCACGATCCTGGCGACGGGCTTGCGGCGGGATGAACTGAAGCAACTGCGGTGGGGAGACGTGAAGTTGAATGCGCCGATGCCGTGCATTGAACTGCGGCCGGAGACGACGAAGGCGAAGCGAGCGGACGTGCTGCCGTTGCGGCAGGACCTGGCGGTACTTTTCCGGGCGGCACGGGGGGAAGCCGGGGACGCCGAGCGTGTCTACCGCACGATGCCTTCGATGGATTCGCACAAGCGGTACCTGGCCAAGGCGGCCATCGCCTACGAAGACGAGCAAGGCCGCCGGGCCGACTTCCATTCCCTCCGCCACACCTACGGCACGATGCTGGCCAAGGCGGGCATCGCGCCGCGGGTGGCGATGAGCCTCATGCGCCACACGGATATGAAACTGACGATGAACGTTTACACCGATCCGCGGGTGTTCGATATGGCCGGAGCGGTGGAAAAGTTGCCCGCGATGGTGGCGATGAACGCCCCGGCGCTACAGGCGACGGGCACGGATGGCAATTCTTTGCCCGGTGGGTGGTGCGAAAGCGGCACTAGTCCATCGGCCCAAATAGGGCATTGTTCGGCATCCATCGGCAAGTCGGGTGGGTCCGGTGAACCGACGTTAACCCTTGTGGGTGGCAGTGATAGGCAACAAAAAACCCCATCCGGCAGGGATGGGGTTTTCAAGCGGGTGAAGGGGGTCGAACCCTCGACATTCACGTTGGCAACGTGACGCTCTACCACTGAGCTACACCCGCGATCAACTGAGGGGCGGATTGTAACCGCGCCTGCCGGGGGTTTCAAGCCGGTGCTCCCATGCGTGGCGGGAGCCCGGAAGGCGGGGAATCTCTTGCTGCTGGAAGGCGACGATGGAAGAGGGAAGGCCCGGCCCTCTTCAGTCCGCCGGGAAATCCTTGTTGAAGCTGATCTTTGATAATTCCCCTTCGCCCAACGGGACGTTTTCGACGTGGCCGTCGGCGAAGGCGACGTTCATTCGGCGGCGGTGGCGGACGGTGTCGATCAGGTCCCAGGTGGCGCAATACCCCGGCGGCGGGCTCATGCTTGCGTTGGGGTTGTTCGGCGGGCCGACGGTGGTGACGAAGAAATCTCGCAGGGACAGCTCCGCGTCGCCGTCGCAGTAGACCTGCCACCCGCCGTCGGAGCGCGGTGCGGCGTCCGTGAAAAGGAACAATTGTGCCGGATGCGGAAATCTGGACGTCTTCGCGCGCAGTCGGGTGTGGGGGTGCGGGGTGTTCGTCATCCCGCTTCCCGAGTCGGCGCTCGTCCCCCATCCGAGTGCCGCTTCGTTAAACGCGTAGCTGTTGTATGCGTTTCCCCCGTCAACCACGGTTGCACCGATGCGGTCGCCGTCGCGGTCGGAGGGGCAGACGAATATCCGGCGCACCATTCCGTCTTGGATTTCGGCCTCAAGCGCCGTCTTTGATACCGCGTTGATCCGCTGGCTTAACTGTGGGGCGAGCGCCCCGAGGATCGACATCAGATGGTAATTGTCCGGGCTCGTTCCGTAGTAGTCGTACTTCTCGGCCGCCGGGTCATCCAACGAAACGGGGTCGAATCCGGGATTAGGCCAGACGCGAGGCCAGCCGACCAGCGGCATATACCCCTTGTGCTCGTTGGCGTGCAGGATCATCGCCTGCACGATCTGCCGCTGCTGGGCCTCGCACTTGACGCTGTTGGCGGCCTCGCGGGCCCTGCCCAGCGCCGGCATCAGCAGCGCGACCAGCAGCGCGATGATGCCGATCACGACCAGCAGCTCGGCAAGGGTAAACCCAAGTCTGGCGCCCAAGCGCCCACGGCAAGACACTGGCAACTGGGTGTTCGCAATCATCGGGCACTCCTTCGCGCCGGATGGACGGGTGAGATGACGCAACAAGTCATATCAAATCCTCAGCGCACGTGCAACGGAATATTCCCCAGATTGCCACCGGGCACATTTCGAAACCTTTTTCTCCGCCGGGCGTCAATGGGGTTGGCGGTGGACGGGGTGGCGTCTCTTTGTTCCCAAGGAGAATCGGTATGCGCAAGCTCATTTCTTCGTTGTGGCTGCTTCTGTTTACTTCGCTGCTCGTGCTGGGACAGGACGCACCGAAGACCGCCCCCGCGCCCGCCGAGGTTCGGCGGGGGCCGGCGCTGGTGGCTCGGGACGGGGCCGAGGCGGGAAAGGCTTTGTCGATCGCGCGGGCAGACATACACGTGCTGGTGGACGGTGCGCTAGCGCAGACGACCCTCACACTCACATTTGCCAACGACGCCAATCGCGTGCTCGAAGGGGAATTGATGTTCCCGCTGCCGGAGGGTTCCACGGTGAGTGGATACGGTCTGGACGTCAACGGGCAGATGGTGGACGGCGTAGCGGTTGAGA
The DNA here is from genome assembly GCA_028288775.1 of Phycisphaerales bacterium. Classification (GTDB taxonomy): domain Bacteria; phylum Planctomycetota; class Phycisphaerae; order Tepidisphaerales; family Tepidisphaeraceae; genus RYN-428. Next base: position 7,652 of record JAQGHP010000008.1, read on the forward strand.
AGGAGCACGCCCGGCAGAGCTACGAGCAGGAAGTCCACAAGGGGATCGACCCGGGATTGCTCGAGCACGTCGCGGGAAACAACTTCCGCACGCGGGTCTATCCGATCCCCGCCAAAGGGACGCGGACCGTGCGCGTGCAGTATGAGGGGGACCTGACGGCAACGGCGGACGGGCTGGGATTTTCGGTGCCGCTGAATTGGGGGCAGAAAGTCGCCGCATGCACCGTACGCGTGGAAGTGCTGGACGCATCGGCGAAGCCCGTTCTGCGCGGGCATGCATTTGAAACGATGGCGTTCGCGCCCCGTGACGGCGGCGGGCTTGTGGCCGAGGGAAAGCTGAACGAGGTGATGCTCGCGGAGGATCTTTCGGTCGGAGTGACCGGGGCTGGGCCGGCGGTAGTCGTGGAGAAGCGGGCGAAGGAGTGGACACGCATCGAGGACCTGGCGGGCGCGAAGCGTGGGGACGCGGCACAGACGTTTGAATATTTCTTTGCGATCGGCGATCGCCCTGCCGTGCCGGCGGCGCGGGCGGTGGTGAAGCCAAAACGCATCGGCGTCCTGTGGGACGCGAGCATGAGCCGCGAGGGAGCAGATAAGGCGCGGGAAATCTCGCTGCTGAAGGGCGTGCTCGACGGCGCGGGCGGGCCGGGTGTGGACGTGGTGCTCTTCCGCAACATTGCGGAACCGCCAGTAGCATTCGAAGCGGGGAACGCCGCGGGACTGATTAAGTTCCTTGAGGTGGTGAAGTACGACGGCGCGACGAACCTGGGCGATTTGAAATTCGAGTCGAATCACGCCGATCTTCCCGGCGGAACCTCGCGGCACAACTACGACAATTACGACTACTGGCTGCTGTTCAGCGACGGGTTGGCGGATGTCGGCAAACCGCTCCCCGCGAAAGCCAAGACGCCGGTATATGCGGTGTCGAACGACGACCGGGCCAACCACGCCGTCCTGCGGCAGATCGCGGAGCAATCCGGCGGCGCGTATCTCAACCTCAAGCGCCTGACCGACGAACAGGCCGCGGGATTCGTCGGCAAGCCCCCCTTCTCACTCCTCAAAGTCGAATGCAACGAAAACGAAGTCGCGGACGTGACGCCCGCGGGATCGCGGCAAGTGAGCGGGCGGGTCACCGTCAGCGGCAGGCTGCTCGTCCCCGAGGCAAAAGTCACTCTGCACTACGGCTTCGGGAACACCGTTTTGTCGAGCCAGAGTTTCACCCTCAAGCAGGCCGAAGCGCGGGCCGGCGGATTGGTGCCGCGGGTTTGGGCGCAGCAGCGCGTGGCGGAATTGGCGGTGATGCCAGAGGAGAATCACGACCAGCTATTGCGCCTCGGCCGCGAGTTCAACCTCGCGACGCCGGCCACATCGCTGCTGGTGCTCGAGACGGCGGAGCAGTACGTGCAGCACCGCGTGGTGCCGCCAAAAAATCGGCCGGAAGTGTATGCACAGTTCATGGAGAAGATCGAACAGAACAAGGTGGCGGAGCAAAAGACCCACGAGCAGCGCGTGCAGGCGGTGCTGGCGATGTGGGACGAGCGCGTAAAATGGTGGGAGGGGAAATACGAATACCCGGCGAAGTTTGTGTATGCGGGGCCGGCGGGAAATGGCGGGGCTGATGCAGGGCCGGCCGCCGCAATTCGAGCCGGAGTGGGGGCTCCTTCCACGCAGCCTGGCCAAGCGGTAAACCTGGCCGTCAACGGGCGAGACCTTAGCGACGCACTGCGCCGCCCGGTTGCGCCGACCGGTGCGCGGCCGATCGTCCAAGGGCAATCCGAGCCGGCGGGCCAGCAAGCCGCAGAGCGCGGGCAGGTCTCCGATGAGCATTTGGCCGATAGAGATGTCAGCCGATATCAGCGCCGGGTAGCAAACCCGGGACTGGACCCGGCTGCATCCGTCCCCGGCAGCCTTGGTCGGGACGCGTACGCGATACGCCAACGATCAAATCTATCGAGCGCTAACGAAGTGGAAAAGAAATTGGACGACGGAACTGGGGCCAACGTCGCCGTCATTGGCATCAAGCAGTGGGACCCGCAGACCCCCTACCTCCAGGCGATGAAAGCCGCGGGGCCAAACGAGGCGTACGACGTCTTCCTCGCGCAGCGGAAGACTTTCGGCACATCGCCCGCGTTTTATCTGGACTGCGCGGATTACCTGCTTCGCAACAATCAGCGGGAGATGGGCGTTCGCGTGCTCGGCGACGTCGCCGAGCTTCAGCTCGAAGACGCCCGGCTGCTGCGGATCGTCGCACACAAATTCCAGCAGATCGGCGAGCGCGAAGCCGCGATCGATCTTTTCGAGAAAGTGCTGCACTTGCGGCCCGAGGAGCCGCAGAGCCAGCGCGATTTGGCGCTGGCGCTTGCCGAGAAGGCCGACGCCGGGGTCGTGCTGACCCTCGGCAAGAGCGTGCCGCCGGTGACGATGGAGATGGCCGTCGCCGACTACACGCGGAGCCTCTCGCTGCTCAACGAAGTGATCATGGGAAGCTGGCAGCGCTTCGACGGCCTCCAGGTCGTCGCGCTGATGGAATACAACCGCATCCTCGCCACGCTCAAGGGTCTGCCGGGCGCGCACGACATCAGCAACCCGCTCGATGCCCGGCTGGTCAAGCTGCTCGACTGCGACGTGCGGATCGTCATGACCTGGGACACCGACAACACCGACATCGACCTGTGGGTCACCGAGCCCA
>JAQGHP010000028.1 GCA_028288775.1 Phycisphaerales bacterium
ATTCAGGGCCCGATCGGCTTAAGATCGCGCCCCTCCCTGTGATTGTGTCGCGCCTTGGCCCTGCGGCGACGAGCCCCCTCCCTGGGCGGCGCCTTGTCCTTGCGGGGAACTCTGCCCCTGATTTTTCGACGATCCGTCCCCCCGCCGTGCCGGGGATACCTGCACGCGCCTGGGGCCCTGCCCCGAAATCCTGGGGATTGTGATCGTGAGTGTGCCGCGGTCGTAGCCGGCTTCGATTCGCTGCGGGTCCACGTAATTCGGCAGCGTAATGGTCCGCGTGAAGGTCCCCACCACGCGTTCGCGTCGGCGGACGCCGCGATCGTTTTCTCTCCATTCGTCTTCCCGCGCGCCGCTGATCGTCAGCATGTTGCCGGATACCTGGATGTCGATTTCGTCGGGGTCGATTCCCGGCAGGTCCACGCGGATGGTCACCGCTTTATCGTCCTCGGCCACGTCGATCGCGGGCCAATCGGCCAGCGGCGCGGCCAGTTCGCTTAGCGCATCGAGCGGGTCCAGATCGAAGGTGCGCCACAGGCGGTCGAACACCCTGTCGAGTTGCCGCGCGGGAGCGGGGGCGAGCCCCGCATCATCCGGCCCGCGCCTGGACAACGTACCGGCGTCATCACGCTTGCTCTCACGTTTGCGTCTTACGAGGCTCATGGCGGTCCCTTTCCAGGTTGGAGTTACTTTCAAGTTTCGTTGCGCTCTTCTGATTTTTTGATCTTTTGCTTTATGGCGAAGTCGTCGCGCCTTAGGTCGACTTAATCGGAATCTTGTGCGTTTTTGCGGACTCGGCCTTCGGCACGCTCAGCGTCAGTTCGCCGTTCTTCAGCTCGGCGTTGATGCCGTTGGGATCGATCGGCACACTGAGGATGAATTGCCGGTAGAACGGCCCGACGCCGTATTCGCGCCAGATGTAATTCGTGCCCGGCGACTGACGCGGCTGCGCCTGCGCCGACAGGGTCATCACGCCGTTCTCGTAGCGGATGTCCACGTCCTCCGGCCGCACGCCCGGAAGGTCGGCTTTGAAGACGAACGAATCATCCTTTTCAAGAATGTCTACGAGCGGCGTGTAATACGTCTGCTGTTCCATTCGCTCCGGGGTCGTGGACGCGCTTTGGTTTTTCTGGATGGCGGTGTCACTCATGGTCTTTCGTCCTTTCTTCTCCCTGCGATCCCTCTTCTCCATGCGATCAGCGAGGGAGGGCTGGCCGCGGGCCCGTGCGGGGCTGCGGTGCATTCACGCGGCCTTAACGGGAACTTTCCGGGGCTTGGCCGCTTCGCTCTTGGGCAGCTTCGTTGTCAGCACGCCCAATTGCAGCATCGCTTCCACCTTGTCGGCGTCGATGTCCCAGGGCATCGTGAGCCGGCGCGAGAACTTGCCCTGGGGCCGTTCGCGCCGGCGATAGACGCCGCCCGGCTCATCGGGGATGTTCCGTTCGCCTTTGATCACCACCTGATTGCCCATGACGTCAACTTCGATGTCGTCCATCGTCACGCCGGGCAGTTCGGCCTCGACGAAGGCGTTGTCGCCGTCCTCCCAGACGTTCACGCCCGGGAACGCCGCACCGAAGGCTCGCGCCGCGAGCAGATCTTCCAAGGCATTGCCGAATACGTCCGTCATGTCGTCCTCCGTCCGCCCCAACGGCGCAAAAGCATCTATCCTGCGAGCCATATCAGGACTCCCTTCTCGGAATTGAGTTTTGACCTGTCCTTCTCACGCATGCGCGACGATAGCCGCGGGAGAGAGTCCGCCGCCATTCGACAGACGTGCAGATTTGCGTAGGACTTTGGTCGGAGCGCTTCGATCGGGATTGATCGACTTGCCCCCGGCTACTTGAGCCAGGTTGCGGGCAGAGTCCGAAGTTTGGCGAAGAATTGCGCTTACACGTTGCAGGGGCTGCCGCATTCGATTCGTGGACAAAAATGAGACGTGTCCATTGCGGCGCTTCCGGGATTAGATTCTTGGATTGAAGGACGGCCCGTCGGAGGGAAGGAACTACCCAATGTCAGTGATCGCATCGCAAACGAAGCGAGCCGTAACGGGGCACGAAAAGATCAGGGTGCTGATCGCGGACGACCACGCGCTAATGCGGGCGGGCGCCGCGACGGTCATCGACCAGCAGCCGGACATGATGGTCGTGGCCCAGGCTGGCGACGGGAATTCCGCGTTCCAGTTGTACGCCCGTCACCTCCCGGACGTGGCGGTGGTTGACTTGCGGATGCCGGGAATGGACGGAGTCGAGCTCATCGAGGCGATCCGCAGGCAGTTCCCCGCGGCCAGGCTCATCATTCTGACGATTTACGACTCCGACGACGACATCGACCGCGGCCTTCGGGCCGGCGCGAAGGCGTTTCTGCTCAAAGACATGTCGGCCGCGGAGCTGGCAGAAGCGATTCGCGAGGTGCATCACGGCAAGACGATCGTAGCGCCCGCCGTCGCCACCAGGCTCGCCGAACGGATGACGCAAACGCCGCTGACGGCGCGCGAAATGTCGGTGCTGCGGCAGGTGGTTCATGGGAAGGCCAACAAGGAAATCGCCGCCGAGCTGTTCATCAGCGAAGGCACGGTGAAAGTACACCTGACTCACCTGTTCGAGAAACTGGGAGTCGCCAGCCGCACGGAGGCGATGGCGCTGGCCGTCCGACGCGGCCTCGCCCGGCTGGACTGAAGGAGGCGTGGCATGCGGATAATTACTGGCCCGCCCGCGAGACGCCGCAGTGAACCGTTCCGCCATCCCGCAAAAGTGATACGCGGGCAGCCCCCGAAATCATATTTGCTCCGCGACATGTGGCCTACCCGAAACTACCGGTCTTGCGGATACCCCCGGCGGCGCGACGTCCCTATGCTGCCTGGAATACGCGGCCAACTTTTTCGTCAGGGCCGCAACGTGAAATCCAATCGGAGCGGACCATGCTAACGATCACCGACAACGATCTGCGGGAAGACGTCGTCCACGAATTGGAGTGGGAACCGAGCGTGGATGCGGCCCACATCGGGGTAGCGGTAAAGGACGGAATCGCCACGCTCACGGGCACGGTGAATTCCTACGCGGAAAAGTTCGCGGCCGAGAGCGCGGCCAAACGCGTCTATGGCGTGCGCGCCGTCGTCAACGAGATCGAGGTGAAGCTGCCCGGCAGCAGCGCCCGCACTGACGAGGACATCGCCCGCGACTGCGTAAATGCCCTGGCGACGAATGTTTCCGTCCCGGCCGACAACATCAAAGTCACCGTGAGCAACGGATGGGTGACCCTGGAAGGCGAGGTCGACTGGCAGTACCAGAAGGATGCCGCGGAGAGCGCCGTGCGTTACATCCGCGGCGTACGCGGCGTTACCAACCTCGTCATGATCAAACCCCGCGTCTCGCCGGAAGAGCTCAAGAGCAAGATCGAAGAAGCTCTTAAGCGCACCGCGGAGCTGGACGCTCGCCGCATTACCGTGGAGGTGGACGGCGGAAAAGTCATCCTCCGCGGCAGCGTCCAATCCTGGGCCGAGCGCGACGCCGCGGAGCGCGAAGCGTGGTCCGCGCCCGGGGTTCATACCGTCGAAAATTACATCACCGTCGAGCCGTGAAGCGTAGCGGGTTCCCCCTTCATGTCGATTTCGCCGGGCGGCGCTTGGGGAACGCTGCCGGGCGTTTGACGGCGCGGGCCGCCGGGCGCTTCGAACTTTTGGCGCGGCCGTTCCCCGACTGCATCTGTGCCACTCTCTTCTTGAGCCTTTGCACTTCGCGAACGAGCGCTTCAGTCGGCGCGGCCTTCGCCTTTACGTCCTGGATGGCGCGCTGCATCGCGAGGAAGGACTGGATGGCCTGACGGTCTTCATCGCTCAGGCCCGGGCGGGGGTTGCCGTCGTCGAGCTTCATGGCTTTGAGCAAAACCTCAAGCGCTTCTCCGATGCGGCCCAGTTGGCGTCCATAGCTGGCGACGCGCTCGACGATCTGGGCCTCCAGCGGCGGGTCGCCCGAGGCCTGCGTGTTGATGTTGATGAAGCCCATCTGGTTGCCCCACCAGGTCATGGGGTTGATGTCTTGCACGAGATTGTTCGGAGCGAACCCGCCAGCCATGTGAACTCCTGTTGGGGAAGGCGCAAGCTTACTCGCACGCGGCGGAGCGTCACGCAAAATCTTGGGATGTGGGGCCGGGCGACTCCCGCGGCGCTACGACGCCTTGCGGCCCTTTCGGGCGGGCGGGGCTTCGAATAGACGCAGGCAGGATTGGGCGGCGGGGCTGGGGTGTTTGCCGCGAAGTTGGAGAATATGGAGGGGACGTTGGATCGAGAGATTCCGGACGGGGACGAGGGCCAACTGCCCAGCGGCCAGCTCGGCCTCAATTGCGAGTCGGGATACGATCGCAACGCCCACACCGGCCGCCACGGCGCGCTTGATCGCTTCGGTATTGGCGAGCGAAAGAATGGGACGGGCCTCCAGGCCCTTTTCCGCCAGCGCGCGCTCGACCACCGCGCGGGTTCCCGATCCTGCTTCACGGAGGATCAGCGGCTCGCGCAGGAACGCGTCGAGGGCGACGGATTTCTGTTTCAGCAGCGGATGATCGGGGCGGGCGATGGGCACCAGCTCGTCATTCCGGAAGACGCGCGCTTCGAGTTCGGGGGCTTCGACGAAGCCTTCAGTGAATGCCAGATCCAGCGTGTTGTCCAGGAGCAGTTGTTGGATGTGCTCGGTGTTGCCGATTTCCCACTGGAGCTCGACCTGCGGGTGTTCCCGCCGGAACGCGGCGACGCGCTCGGGCAGGAGATAGACGCCGATGGTCATGCTCGCGCCGATGGCGACGCGGCCGCGGCCCAGGCCCTTGAGCTGGGCGAGCGCATGCTCGGCCTCGGCCTCGACGGAGAACAGTCGGCGGGCATAGCCGAGCAGCAACTCCCCCGCCGCGGTGATGCGCATGCCCCCGGGCAGACGGTCAAAGAGCGCCACGCCCATCGCCCGCTCGAACTGCTTGAGCTGCTTGGAAACCGCCGGCTGGCTGATCATCAGCCGCTCGGCGCCCTTGCCCACGCCCCCCTCTTCCGCCACGGCGCGGAATATCGCCAAATGGTTGATGTTCATGCGGACGACCTCATTGATCGGGGTTATGCGATGATGCGTGAGCATAGATGCACTGCATGCCCCGTGCAAGGCACAACCTAAGAGACAAAGCGAAGCCGCAAAGGCGAAGACAGCCGCGAAGAAATGCGGGGAGGTGACGCCACAGGTGAACACAGATTCACACGGATAAGACATGTAGGGTGGGTGTACTCGCCCACCATTTTCGAACCCGTCTTGCGCGAAACCGATGGAGGGCGAGTACGCCCACCCTACGTTGGAGTGTCAAGAATTCTTACTCGGTGGCCTTTGTGATTTCGGTTGTGGAATTGGCAGCGGAGGACATGGGCGGGCCGCCCATGCCACGGCAAACGCTTCCCATCCGTGTTCATCTGTGGCGACACCTCCTCGCATTTCTTCGCGGCCGCCATCGCGCCTTCGCGGCTTCGCGGTCTCTTCCGTGTCGCGGTCGTCGAAACCCGGTGTCACCACAGATGATTGTCCGTTCGCTCCATCCGCCGCTACAATCCCCCGCGGAATCGATCGGCGATTCGCAATTTGATTCGCGGCCTGCTCAGGTATCGGGTTTGAAATGAGTTTGCTTCTCAGTTGTCAGTCCATCGGCAAGTCCTACGGGCCGCGTCTGCTGTTCAAGGGCATCTCGATCAGCTTCGACGATAGCGAGCGCACGGGCCTCATCGGGCCCAACGGCTCGGGGAAATCCACGCTGCTGAAGATCCTGGCCGGGCTCGAAACGCCCGATGACGGCGCGATTACTTCCCGTCGGCAGCTTCGACTGGGGTATTTGCCGCAGGAAGACCTGTTTCCCGCGGGGAAGACCGTGCAGCAGATCATGCTCGACGCGGTGACCGACCCGAACCTCGACGAGCACGAGCGGCTGGTGAAGGTCGAAATCCTTCTCGATAAAATCGGTTTCAAACAGACCGATCAAATCGTCGATACCCTTTCCGGCGGCTGGCGTAAGCGCCTCGCAGTCGCCCGGCAGCTCGTCCTCGAGCCCGATCTCCTGCTCCTCGACGAGCCGACCAACCACCTCGACATCGAAGGGATTCTCTGGCTCGAAGAACTGCTCGCTAACGCGCGCTTCTCGTTTCTGCTTGTCAGCCACGACCGCTATTTCCTGGAGAACGCGACCAACCGCGTAGTCGAGCTCAATCGAACGTACGCGGACGGTTACCTCAGCATCAACGGAACCTACAGCGACTTTCTCGTGAAGCGCGAAGAACACCTCACCGCACAGGCGGCTCAGCAGCAGGCGCTGGCCAGCCGCGTGCGGCGGGAATCGGAGTGGCTTAAGCGCGGGGCCAAGGCCCGCACCACCAAGGCCAAGGGCCGCATTCAGGAAGCCGGCCGGATGATGGAAGAGCTGGCCGAGCTCAAGGCGCGCAATACGAAGATGGGCACGGCACAGATCGACTTTTCCGCCACGGACCGTAAAACCCGCAAGCTGCTCACCGCGAAGGACGTGAAAAAGTCCCTCGGCGGGCGCACGCTCTTTGACCATCTCAACCTGATCCTCTCGCCGGGCACCAAGCTCGGGCTCCTTGGCCCCAACGGCAGCGGCAAGTCCACGCTCATCCGCATGCTCGCCGGGCAGCTTGATCCCGATTCGGGCCAGATCTGGCGGGCCGACGGCCTGCGCATCGTGCTTTTCGACCAGGCCCGCAAGCAACTCGACAAGAGCCTGACACTGCGCACCGCACTCTCGCTTGCGGGAACAGATACGGTCGTCACACCCGACGGCTCGATGCACATCACCGCGTGGGCCAAGCGATTTCTCTTCCACACCGAGCAGCTCGATATGCCCGTCGGCAACCTCTCGGGAGGCGAGCAGGCGCGCGTGCTCATCGCGCGGATGGTGCTCCAGCCCGCCGACCTGCTGATCCTCGACGAGCCGACGAACGACCTGGACATCCCGTCGCTGGAAGTGCTCGAAGAGAGTTTGCAGGATTTCCCCGGTGCGCTGCTGCTGGTTACGCACGACCGGTTCATGCTCGATCGCATATCGAGCGAACTGCTGGCGCTCGACGGCCGCGGCGGGGCACGGTGGTTCGCGAGCCTTTCCCAATGGGAGGCGGCTCGCGACGAAGCCGAGCGGAAGGAATCGGCCGCCAAGTCCGCCCCGAAAACCCCCGCCCGCGAGGCAGAAAAGCCCGCCGCCCCGAAGCGGCTGAGCTACATGGAGCTGCGCGAGTTGGAACAGATGGAAGGAAAAATCAACACCGCAGAGGATGAACTGCACGCCTTTCAGCGCCAGATGGAAGACCCGAAGGTGCTGGCCGACCATGTGAAGCTGCGGGAGTTATGTACCAAAGTGGATGCGGCCCAGGCACGGGTCGGCAAGTTGTACGCCCGGTGGGAGGCGCTTGAGGCACGGAAGCAATAGGCGCACAAAAAACCGGAGTGTGTGACAGGTTGAACGTCACGGAAACCGCCGT
>JAQGHP010000051.1 GCA_028288775.1 Phycisphaerales bacterium
CGTTGCCGACTACTGGCGTCTTCCGCATGAGACCACGGTCGGCGTCGCGACCGACCATACGGTCGTGCATTTTGATCGATGCGAGATTGTTGAAGTTACCGGTAAAGGCAAACTATTATCGCCTTGAGCGAATTATAAGGGGTCGGGAGTCTTTAATTCGCTATATCGTTTTTCAAAGACTCCCGACCCCTTATAATTTCCCAATCGCCGACCTACGTCTCTCCGTTTTGAATTCGGTCCCTTTGATTAGCCCCAGCACCTGTTGCGTCTGTCTCAGTCTCCCATAGCTTTTTCCGTTCTCGGATACGGGCAGCACAGCGGATCGCCGATGACGATGTCCTCCCATCCGACGAAATGGGACGCGGCGTAAAAACTCTCCGCCATCGTGTAACCGGAGGTGTAGTGATCCAGGAGGATCGTCGGCGACGCGATCGCCTGCAGTAGCGGCTCGTCCGTGTAGCCTTTCGCGCAGGTCAGGCCGTGGGCGATTAGATCGGCGGTTAGGGACTGCCCGCCGTGGGTCGGCAGGAAGGTTCGGCCGCTGGTGGAGACTGCCGTGTCCGCGATGGAGCCGGGGCCGAATCGGAGCGATTGGTAGGCCTTGTCGGAAAACTTTGCGTCGTTGCTGCCCCAGGAAAAGTAGCCGAGCAAATCGGAGCGGCCGCCGATGAATGCTTCGGTCAGGTCCAGTTCGTCCGCGATGCCGCGGCTCTTCAAAAGATCGTGGGCCTTTTGCATGTCGGCGTTGAAATCCGACCAGGGCGACTCGGTTGAAATTACTGTCCCTTTGACCGGTACGGGCTGGTCCGCCGGGTTCCCCAGGCCGAAGGTCGGCTGAACATCGAACAACACTTTCCCGCCGCCGAGGCGGCGTTCCGCGGCGAGCGCGCGGCTCACCAGGGCCTTGGCATCCGATTCGGAATAACCATCCAGGCGCGTCACGAGATACCCGCCGAACTTCGCGTGGGAGAAAGGCTCGTTCGAGTTCCAGTAGCGATTGGCCCACCCCTCGCCGATCGCGCCTGAGCCGGCGATCTTGATCTTCACGGCGTCGGCAATGCCCTTGTAATCCATCGCCGCCAGATGGCTGTCGAGGGAGGCGTTGAGCGGCGTGTCGGGCGCACTGTGCTCATCGCGCACGCCGGTCTGTGCGCCGGAGACGCGGATGGGAACGCCCTTGGTCAGCACGATGAACTGAATCCCGGTGTGCCCGGCGAGATAATCGTGAATGGGTTTCTCAATCGATTCGGTATACGCCGCGAGCGGAATCGTTTCGTTCCCGGCCCTAATCGCAGAATCGACGCACTCGATCGCGAGGATGTTTTTCACCTTCCGTTTTTCCGCATAATCATCCGCAACGGATTTGGAGACCGGGCTCATCTTGTTATAGACCAGTAGCACTTCATCCGGGCTTCGCTTCGGCGGAGCACCGCGCGGCGCATCGGCCCGTAGCGCCAGGGGCACGAACAGCAAGAGCAACGGCGCGAATCGGACTGTGAAGAAGCGGAGAACCATCCATGCCATGATAACCGATGCTCAACGCTGTTCGCTTTATGAACGCGGAGGCGCGTCCGGCTGGGTGGCAACGCAGGCTCTTGTAAACCGCACCCGCGGGGCTAGTCTTGGATGGACACGGTCGTAGTCGGCCGGCGTTCGGGAACGATTTCTCTTCAGGGCCTTCGGGCAAGGGAATTCATATGGCTTCCGCCCCTCCTCCGCCGCTCCCGCCCCTTTCGCCTCCGGTGACGCATTCTATTCCGCAGCCACCGCCGCGATCTTCGAACCGTACCCTTTGGCTGGTGCTGGGAATTGTTGGAGGCGTCGTCCTGCTGGTGGGCGGAGGTGTTGTCGCTTTGGTCCTTTATGCGATCTCGCGCCCGGCGATCTTTGCGGCCAAAATCCCCGAGCCGTCCGTTTCGTCACCCATCCCGTTAAGGGCTGATCCGGGCGAACTGAACGCGCCGGATGTGAAGCTCGTCAAGACGGATTTCACTGCGGCGGGGCTGGAGTTGACGATCGATCTGCCACAAGGCACCGGCATCAAGGAAACCCTCGGCGGGGTGAGATTCACCCAGGGAAAGGATTTTGGTTTCGAGCTCGAATGCAAACGGAGGCTGGCGGAGCAGAAGGAGGAGTGGACCCCCGGCGGGACCATCCACTCCGAGGACGGCGCGTATACCCCCGCACGATTCCTGATCAACTCCGATTCCACCATGTTCGGCGAGGCGTCCGGCCCCAAAGCCCTTTACGGCGGGCCTGACGCCCCGCAAGGGTTGAAATACCGATGCGTAACCGAACGCACCGTTTCCTATGTAGTTTTCAGCTTCTGGAACAGCCGCGAGGGGGCCAACGGAATTTGCATGGGCAGCAAGGCCAACTGCCTGCTGGCCCTTAAGTGCGCCGCGACGCTGGTGCCCAGGCGGCCGATGGAAGGCGTCGCCGTGCTGCAATGGTTGGGCGTGAAGATAGAAAAAAATGACAAGGGCGAAGTGCCCATGGTTTTTCTCGACGCCCACATGAGCGACGCGGTGCTGCCGTTGCTAAAGGACCTGCCCGGACTAGAACAGATCATGCTGAGCGGCGACGTCACGGACGCCGGTTTGCCCGCCCTCGCGCACCTCCCCCGGCTCGAACGCCTGCACATTAGCGAAACCCGCATTACCGATGAAGGGTTTCGCGAATTGGCCAAGCTCCGCGGACTCACGACGCTGTCCATCAGCGGCAATGGCGAATCGAGCCCGCCCTACATCAATGGATCCAACTTGTCCGCGTTGCTGCAACTGCCCAAGCTGGAAGACCTGAATCTGTCCGGCACCCACGTCAATGACGCCACGCTCGCGCCGCTCAAGGACTTTACCGGCCTTAAGACCCTGGCTTTGTCCAAGCCGATGCACGGCGACGACGTCGGGCGCGTTTCCGACGCCACCTGCCGGAACATCGCCGCTCTGAGCAACCTTGCAACCCTCGACCTCTCCGGCACCGATGTCACCGATGCCGGCGTCGGGCAACTGGCCCTTCTCGTGAATCTCACGGAACTCGATCTGAGCAACACCGCCGTTACGGATGTCGGCATGCCGTCGCTGGCCCGGCTGACGAACCTGAGAACCCTGAAGCTGAAGAACACGAGGATCACCGACGCCGGCCTGAAAGCCCTGCACGGGCTTACGGAGATGTCCGTTTTGGATTTGCAGGAAACTGCCATTACGGATGAAGGCTTGGCGGAACTGAAGGGCTTCACAAAGTTGAGCGCTCTGTCACTCGGCAAGACCCGCGTCACGGATGCGGGGCTCGTCCATCTGTACGGCTTGAAATCCCTCTATTTTCTGGCCCGCGGCGATACCGCAATCACCGACGCCGGGGAAAAGAAATTCAACGAAGCCCGCGCCGCCAAACCGACAGACCAGACGGACCCGAAGTAGGCGCGGGGAAGTGAATGGGAACGCAAGTTCGTTTTTGCGAATTGGGAAATGTAACGGGACGCAGTTCCGAACCACGTGGCGGCAGCGCAAGAGTCGGGCCTGCATTTGCCGTGCAGGCCCGACTCTTGTGAGCCAGGTGGAATCGATTGTGAAATTGCTTTGCCGCTGTTAGCGCCTGCGACGACGAGCGAGCAGACCGAGCGAGCCGAGGGCAAGGAAACCGACCGAGGCCGGCTCCGGGCTGGGGGCACTAACGGAGAAATCGCGGAGGATGCCGCCGTCGTCGCTCTCGAGATAGATCGACGCGCCTGTCGTGAAGTCGGCGGCGCTCAGGTCAACGGGGCTGCTGGTGTAGTCGGGTGTGAAGGTGCCGTTGTAGTTGAAGTTGATGGCGTACACCACGGTCATGGCCGTGGCGTCATAGGTCATCTGGATGCGGTCGGTGCCGTACGATGCGGACGGGAAATTCTGGGCCGCATTTTCCGAAGGGGAGGGCCCATTGATGCGGAATTGCGTGGGATCGCTCGTCCTGGTGTTCAGGTTCAGATGAATGGTCCCGCTGACGATTGGGCTCCGCGATTGGTCGGTGGGCTCCCCGCCGGCAGTCAGGTCGGCCTCTCCGAATGTGCCGATGATTCCCTTGCCCATGCCGAAGTACAAGGTGTTATTGCCGGACGGGAGGTCTGCGGTGACGTACGCGACGTAGCTGATGGTGTTGTAGTTGGTGTCGTTGGTGTAGAGGATGTTTCGGCCACCGTCACCGCCGCTGACCCCGCCGAACGTAACGCCGGAGGCGCTATAGCTGATGGCGCGCGCGTCGCTGGTGCTTTCCAGTGAGAAGTTTCCGGCGTCCGACGTCAGCGGGTCGGAAAAGAGAGTCGCCGCAAAACCGGGCGTGGCGATGGCCGACGCGGCCAATGACGCCCAAACGCATAACTTACGCTTCATGATGCTTTCTCCAAAAAAAGCCGGCGGAGTATTCGTCCGGCATGTCACTCCGATTGGTTATTGTCCAGTGTTCATAAGGACGGATCCCACGACAGCGGGTTGTGGGCGTCCATGCGGTACGTTCTTTGCGCGTGGCCATCGAAATAGGAGCAGTTGCCGGACCCGACGGAATTGTCGGTGATGGACTTGCGCCTGATCTCGTGCCTGTCGGAAAGCTGGTCGAGATTTACGTCGTCGGGAACCCATAGACCGTCGTCCGCCGACCGCTCGTTCTCGTCGATGAACATGATTTTCTGGGCGGGGTTGCGGATCCAGTTCATATTGAAGTTGTGGCCCCCTGGCCGGCCTATGTGGCTGTATGCACGGCCGTTGTCGCAGCAGTCGGCGTTAAGCGAATAGCTGAAGTAGTACGGGTAGAAGCCGCTCAGGGGGTTGACATGATTTTGCCATTCGTCCGAGGGGCATCGGAGGACGGTGGAAAGAGCGTCCTGACCCTGCCCGGCGTCCGTGTAGACGATCTTGCTGCCTCTGGTGGCGCCGAGGTAGGGGGCGATGGCACATTGGCTGAGGTCGTTGTAGGGGATGCGATCCTGCCAGTAGATCCAGTCCCAGAGGGTCGCCCCCCCCGCGTCCGCGCCGCCGGGCATAAGACCCTTGTTCTCGTTCGTGTACATGACCATCGCGAGGCCCATTTGGCGGAGATTGCTGAGGCATGCCGCGGCCCGGGCGGCTTCGCGCGCCCTGCCCAGCACCGGCAGGAGGATGGAGATCAGCAGGGCGATAATACCGATCACAACCAGAAGCTCGACGAGGGTGAACCCGCGCCGCCGGGTGCGAATGGCCGGCCGGTCCGCTTCTGCTTCGGCCCCGCGCTCGGGGCTGCCGCAGCGTCGGGGACTGCAGGGCGTTAATGTCGCGAGAATGGCCATTGGGGGAAACTCCAAGCTGGCGCGCGGTTAAGTCGCTACGGCATGCGTCCGGCGTCCGGCGTCGCACTGGGCGGTTCGTCGGCGGGTCGGCGCTTGGGACGGACCATCGGAGCCGTCCTATAGTGATGCGGTCGAGCGTTGGCGCGGCGTGGTTTCAGAGGCGGGGGCGTTGGTTCTTTCTGCCCGCTTGTCCTGACTCATAACATAGCGGGCGAAGTGGCGTGCGGCGTTGCTCTTTCGCGCAGATCGCTTGCCGATTGGCGCGGCGGAAGTGAGTGAGGCGTGCCGTGAGCCGATGAATCGGGTAAGATACGTTTATCGTGAGGGTTGAAAGGACTATCAGGCTGTGCGGCTGATAACGTCAGGACTGAAAAAAAGGGCCGTTCTTCTCGCTCTGGGATACCAGCTTCACGAGTTTGACACCGGTGTGGCCCGCTATGCCCGCGAGGCAGGCTGGGTTCTCGACCGGAGCTTGATGTCCGCGGGCGTCCTGGACTCCCAGCCGATCCGCCTGGTCCGGGGGAACCATTGGGACGGGATCGTCGCCTTCCTTGCCCAGGGCACCCCCGTGCTCAATGACCTCGTGAGGTCCGGCAGCGTTCCCGTGGTTGATTTGGCCAACAACCTGCCGGAATTGAAGGTCGCCCGCGTACTCCAACACAATCAGGCGGCGGGACGGATGGGGGGGGAATACCTGCTGTCACGGGGATTCAACCGGCTTTTGTTCTATTCGACCGTGGGCCGACCCAATGCCCGGGAACGGTTCGAGGGTTTCGCGCGTACAGTGCGGGGGGCGGGCAAGGAGTGCGAGTTTCTTGTCTGGCGGCACGATCAGCCGAGGGCGTCGTATACCGAGGCCGGGCGATGGCTCGCCGACCAGATAGCGGGGCTGCCGCTGCCCCTGGCGGTGATGGCGGAGGACGACTGGGCGGCCCTTCATGTTCTGGAGGCATGTGAGTTGGCGGGCCTGAAGGTGCCGGAGCAGGTGTCGATTCTGGGGATTGACGACGACGCGCTCGTGGCGGAGCTGGCGCAAATCCCGCTGTCGAGCGTGGATACGGGCCGCGAGCGGATCGCGTACGAGGCGGCGGCCCTGCTGGACCGCCTCATGGACGGCGAGCCGCCGCCGGAGGAGCCGTTGCGCATCAGGCCGGTGCGGATCATTACCCGAAAATCTACAGACGCGTACGCGGTGGATGAGCCGTCGGTGGCCGCCGCGATGACGTTCATCCGCGACCATCTGCACGAGCCGATCTCGGTCGATGACGTTGCGGAGGACGTGGGCGCGGCAAAGCGCACACTCCAGGGGCTGTTCCACAGTCATCTGCGGCGGTCCATCTCCGGTGAAA
>JAQGHP010000058.1 GCA_028288775.1 Phycisphaerales bacterium
GGCATTTTCCCCCGCATCGCTGACGGTTCATCCGACAAAAGACCCTCACCCCATCCCTCTCCCGGAGTACCCGGGAAGGAAGAAATCCCAAACGCGATCGCGCCGCGCACCAGCCGCCCAGTCGGGCTTCTACCGCCGATAAACAGCGGGCCAGAGTCCCGCATAGTCCCCGAAGCGTTGAAGCGCCGAAAACAATTCCATGACAATCGTTGATTTCGATCGCCCCGCACCGCGTGACACGCGGCTGGGATTCTGGCTGCTGGCGGGGCTGGTGATGCTCGTGGCGGCGGGCAAGCCGATCCTCTTCGACACCATCGATCCCGACTGCTTCTGGCACCTTCGCGTCGCCCAGCAGTTGCACCACGACGGAATCGGGCCGCTGGTGGACCGCCTGTCGTTCGCCTCCATGCATAAGCCATGGACGCCCTACTCCTGGCTGGCCGAACTGGGAATGGCGGCCGTCTGGAAGGTCGGCGGATGGCGGGGCGCAGTCGCGGCGCAGTCGATCCTGCAAGGCGCATTCATCGCCCTGATCGCGCTCACCTGCCGCGTGAAGCCCGCGAGCTCGCGGACGCGGATTGTCGAATCGGGCGGCAGATTCGTGATCGACCCGTCCGTGCCCGGCGCGTTTCAGTCGGCCGTGGCCACGGCCTTCGCCGCGTTCGTGTCCCTCGCCTACCTCAGCTTCCGCCCCGTGACGGCGGGACTCGTGCTGCTCGCCCTCTGCGCGCTGCTCCTCGTCCGCGACCGACGCTCCGGCGAACGCACCCGCGCGGTCTGGCTGCTAGTTCCGCTCACGCTGCTGCTGGTAAACATGCATCTTTATGCGGTGTTTATCCCGCTTTGGGCGTTTGCATTGCTGGGCGGGGCGCTATGGGAACGGCAGTTCGCCGGGCCGGTGGAACGATCGGAGGCCGATCGCCGGGCCGTGCGGTATGGACTGCTGATGACCGGGACGGGGCTGGCGTGTCTGGGGACTCCCATGCTGCCGGGCGTCATCGCCAGCGCGCTGCATTACCAATATGCCGACCCGATGGTCGCGATGGGGGCGATCGAAGAGATGAAGCCGTTTTATCACGGCGGCTTCGGAAAACTGTCGGCCGCGATCGTGCTGACGCTCGCCTTCTTCACGGTGCTCAATCGCCGCCAACTGCGGGCGGGAGAATGGATCTGGCTGCTGATCAGCGGCGTGCTGCTGATGCGGCTGGGGCGTTTCGCGCCGGTGTTCGCGATCGTCGCCGCCCCCATCTTCGCCAGAACCCTGCCGCGACACGAAGGGGGAATTCTGGGAAGCCGGCTCGTCTGCGCGTTGATGGTGATCGTGCTCGCCGGGGGCGTCTGGCGATTGGTCGATTCCTTCCCGCGCTCGAACATGAAGATGGAAGCCTGGCTCAACCGCCACGGCCCCGCCGCCCCCGGCTACCCCTGCGCCGCGGCGGGTTTCGTCGCCGACCGCGTCACGCCGACGACCGGCTGCATCATCAACGAGTTCAGTTGGGGCGGCTACCTCGAATGGCGATTGGGCGACAATTACCGGACGCTGCTCGACGGCCGCACGCAATTGTTCGCCCCCGCCTTCTGGCACGCGACCTACCTGGGCAGCGAGCAGCAACGGTCGGGCTACCTGTCAAACGTCCACGCCGACGCCGCGGTGCTCCCGATCCGCAACAGCCGATTCCACGACACGCTGATCGCGCTTGGCTGGCAACCGGTCTACCGCGACGAGCGGGCGGAGGTCCTGATCCCCCCGCCGAACGTCACACAAGACGCGGGAATGAAATGGCCGTTTGCCACGGCGTTGTTCGACCAGTAAAAGTCGATGCCACCGCTTTGAATAACGTCGGGAAAGGGGACTTGAATCTAAACGTACCCGACGGGACGAATCGGGGGTTGAGATAGAGCAGCAGTGGCCCCCCCTTCGGCCTTTACCGCGGAGGCGGTGTCCGTCCATAATATCGCACTTGACCCTTGACCCCTTTTCCTTGTCCTATGTCGGCCCACTTTTGCTAGGATATTAACATGGCGAAGAAACCCGCCCCCAAGCCCGACACGCTCAGGATCAAAGGGGACTGGCAAGCCGCCGTGAAGAAGTCTTTCGCGAAGAAGAAGCCACCGGACGGGTGGCCGAAGTGAGCGATGATCGGATCAGCTCGCAGCCGCTTGATTATGCCCCAGCACAGCAGGGGAAACGGCAGGCGCTCGCAAAACTTGCTTTCGTCCTATCCACGTCTGGCATCACACTCATTATCGCAGCCCATTTTATCTTTCGCGGCATCCTGCCATCGCCAGCGCCCAACCTTCCTGTGATGACTGTGACGGGTACCTTTTTGCTTGTATCAATAGCACTAGGTTCAGTCGGGTTAATCGCCGCGGAATTATCTTTCATCCGAATCCGCACAATAATTTCATTCGCTTCGTTGGTCGCGGGCATCGGATACCTCGGCGTTTTCCTCTGGATTTGGTTGACAGGCGGACTTTAACGGCACCGGGGAAATTGCGTAAAGTGCATACTTCCGTTAATGCCTGACGCCGCGATTGAGGGTGTGAAAGACAACACCGGCGGGTGACTTGCGGAGGCTGCGGGGCATGGGGCAATGCTACGGCAATGGGTCAGTCCGTCAAATAATATCGCACTTGACCACTTGACCCGTTTTTCGGCCCGGAACACTTGCGGACAGCGGGACGGCGGAAGGGGGCGGTCTGGTTATCGAATACAGGCGGCCCGACTCTGGCGAGTGCCGCCGCGCCGTACTCGGCTTTAACGAGCTGGGTATGTGGATAGATTTCCTGGGTCGATGCCGACATTCAGCATTTCGGGCTCCATGCTCAGAATCGTCTCTCTAAACACTTTACAGAGTTCGTCCGGGTAAACGGATTCATCTCTCGACCCTTCGTAGCGATACCGCCACTCCTTAAACGCATCCTGGCTTTCCCAAAGGATTCTTCGGATTCCGAATTTCCGTACGCCGACCGCCGCCCTGCGCGACGAAAGATGGGGATGGGTGTCGCAGTATTGCTTCCATCGCTTGGAAATGTCCCGCTGGCGCTTGTCGCTCAGGGCATTGAACAGCGACAGTAGGATGTGGTGTTTTCCGGGAGCCTTGAACTCCATTGCCAATAGGGTTTTCAAGTAAATTTCAGCCGCAGTCGCGGAACAAACGACCATCGGGAGAAATAGGTTGGGCTCGGTCAGGAGCGCGGTGCGTAACGGGAGGTTGTTTTCGGTACAGTATCGGTTCGATCCCTTTATGATGTGTCGGTACATTAACGAACCGGCGAACTCATAGGCCAAGGCCGTATTAAACATATCGGCGGGCCAAACCCTGCCGGTTCCCGTTCGCGGAGGGGGCTTCGGTGAGGGGTTCTTGCCGTTGAAGAAATGCCGTTTCTTTTTTCCCGCAACCGCCATAGAGCGGGATTAGACCGCGACGAGTTGCATTAGTAAAATGGCAGAAGATGGCCACTGGACCCCACCCCAATTCGTCCGCTTCCGTCGAGACTGGCGTTCCCGCCGCAATCCCCGCTTTCGATGAGGCATCGGAGACATCATGAGCCATCGCAACGTCAAGCAACCGCACACCAGCCCAGCCGACTACAACGAAGGCCCGCAAGCGGCGTCACGGTTCCGCAACGCACTTGGCCACCTCGCATCCGTCCCGCCCGCATCCGTCCCCCGCGCCCATCCCGAGCCCCGCAGCAAGTCGAAACGGAAGAAATAGCCGCCGGAGGCGTGGCCGAAGTCAAAGCAAAGCAACTCGATGCAAACTATCGAATATCAATCGCCGAAAGCCGTGCGACCACCATCCGGCGGGAAAATCGCGTGGTGTTCGTTGGGCGTGGCCTGCGCCACAATCGCGGCAAACATCTGGCTTGTCTATCCGGCTGCCTCGGATCGGAGCTGGGGGGCGATAAACGTCCTACTGTTCAAGGGGCCGACGACCAACCTTTGCATTTTGCTCACGGCCCTTGCGCTTGCGCCTGTTGTCCGGCGCTACTCACGCGGCGCGGCGATTCTGCCTTACGTCCTCACGTCTGTTTTTGTCCCCGTCGCGGGCGTCATGCTCGACAGTATCTACATTCTGTCAATGGGCCTTCACGGATGCTAAGACACGAGTATTGGAAGCCGGATTCCGAAAAAAACGGGGGTCGAATCGCGTCCTGAGTCAAGTATATTGTTACCCTACTTAGCTCGATGGACCAATACTATGTCCTCGGCATTCCTAAGATTATCTTCGTCGGCGTAGTACTCTCCGCCGCCATCAAATTCAAACATCACGCCGGCGCCGAGCTGATGGAAGTACCAACCCTCAAGCGGCGAGTCTGCGTTGGTGACGATGAACTTTACAAAGGCTGGTTTGTCCCAAACCAGTACCTTATCGCAAAGGCGAACTTCCGAATTGTCTTGATATGTCATAAATACTCTCGTTAGTTTTCCGGTCCTCCGCCGGTGGGATTAACGACCGGAGGGTACGACTCTGAAACCGGGACGCCTCTGAATTGAGGTGAGTAATTCAGAGTCGTCCCGGTTTTCTGCTCGCGCCGCATTCTGGGCATTTATTGGGGGATGACCTTATGTCATAGCCGCAGATCGGACATAGCGCGTGCCGCCGACGCCAAATCATTGTCATGCGTTGCTTGAAAACGGCCGCCCAACAGACGAGAAAAGTAACGAACGCTATAAGAACAAGGCGTCTACGCGAGCACGAAGCGCCCCGCTGATCCAGGCGATGGTGCCACAACCCTTCAATGGCGTTCTCCTGTCGTGGATCGATCTCGGTCCATTCTCCTCTGCAGTGCTCGCTCTCGTCCCATGAAGTACGGCCGATCACTTTGAGCCCGTCAAAGTCGACGGCGCTGGAACTACGGTCTGAATCGAAAACAAATTTCAGTTGCTCGTCCTCGAGCGCCTTCTCGTACCCCTGGTCCGACATCCGGCAAAGCAGATAGTGAGCGGCGATAAACTTGTCGGGGTCCGCCAAGGCTCTGAGAAGTTGTCTCTGAATTTCGCCTGGCGGGATCTCCGGGTGCGTCGGCGGCGACAGCGGTTTTCCAAAATCCTCCACCGACGAGTGGTCCAGCTCGGGATCGCCGAACATTGCGCGGATATCGTAAGCAGGAGTGCCCTCCTTGGTCCTCGGGGGGCTTGCCCCCGTCACCTCTCCCAAGCTTGCGTGGAACTGCCAGATAATCTGGTCGTTGCGGAGATGGACGACAAGATTTGCCAACTCGGCCGATTCACGCTTTCGGGAAATCGGGGGCAATCTCCTGATCGCCACGGCATCCTCCTCCATCGCGAGGACGTAATCCGCGCCTCCCCAGCCGATCGGCCATATTCTCGTGGCCGCGGAATACCGCCAGCAAAGAACGGCCGCAAAACCGAGCAGGAGGGCAGAGCCCGCCAGTCGGGCCGTTACAAGAAATCGGGCGCAGATATTTGCGAGTTTCTTAGCGATCATTCGTTCCTGTAAAAGCGACCCCAACCGCGATCGCCGTTGGTCAACAGCTTCCACGCTTTATCACAATCGCAGGCCTCATATACTGGTACGGTAGCATCGGGAATCTAGTGGGGAGTTATGAGCTTTACGGGAGCCTAAAACGAGTCAAATACGATCATTGGGGGCGGCGGGAGTCGCCGCAAAATAAATTAAAAAGAACTTGCACGCAACCGGGAACATTGTTAGGATGATGTGAGGTTTCCGGGGAGAGGGATGAAACACATTCAATGGGGCGTGTTGCGTGAGGGAGACGCAGGCGAGACCGGTGGTGGGCGGGAGGCGGTGGGGAATGCCAAAAACGCAAATGTGGTGCGGGCGGGGAGGAGCGGGAGGCCCATTATCACCGCAATATTCAACAAATTAGAGCGGGATGATTCGGAGCCGATTGGCATGAAACATGCGCAAATGACTTGGAAACAGTGGGTTATGGCGAATGTCGCATTGTGACATTCGCCATCTTTTCGTAACCTGTTGCAGTAACGGGGATTGTGAATGTTTTTAGCAAGTAACTGCAAATGAAACGGCGAATTTGTGACAAAGTGGGACATTCCGGGACACCCGGCGGGCGGGAGGGCTCAGGGCGGGAATGGGCGGGAGGATGTTCGTTCGGAACCGGGGTAGTTTTGTCAAATTCTTTTAAGAAAGTGCCTTTAAATCGGTCAAAATCGGCTTTGAACAATAATAGGGACAGAACGGCACTCTGCACATTTAATCAGAGGGCTGCACAAATAATCACTTCGGGGGAGCGGGCACCGTCCCGCACTCCGGGCACCTATCGGGAGTGGCGCGGAGGTCGTAGCCGCAGACGGAACAAACGCCAGTTAATAGTCGCCTCTTCCGAGCTACCCGGATACCTACGGCGAGGCAAAACAGGCCAACCGGAAGCCAGAGCGGAAAGGCGACGTAATGATAGGTGTTGTCGCGTAAGGAGCTGAACCACGATCCACTGCTGAAACCTACAGTGCCGTCATCCCAAGGTTTGGAATATACGCCGATTCCCGGTGAGATTCTGTCGATTGAACCAGCCCAGTTGTCCGCGTCAAGGTCAGGTTCGTCGGAAGAAGTGGTGGCGATCCACATCCGGCTTCGTGCCACATGGACCTGCAAGCCGTGCACGCGATTCGGTCGAATCCAGAGAAAATCGCAATACCACTGCGTTTGAACCCACAGCGCGCACGTCCCCACGCACAGCAGCAGCGACAGCGCGGACGGGAGAGTGAAGAGGCGGCGGCGCATGGGGGGATGATACCCGCATTGGCCACCTCGTGCGGCGCGGTAGGATGAGGGGGTGAAGCCGGTTCGCTTGAA
>JAQGHP010000097.1 GCA_028288775.1 Phycisphaerales bacterium
CGTAGTTCCGCAGCCGAATCCGCATGTACAGCGTGCCGTCCCAAAGGACCGCGGTGCGCAGCAGGTGGAGATTGTCGCGCGGGAGTATCGACCAGTCGCTGGAGATGTCCGGGTTCGTCAGGTCGACAGCCAAAGGCGCGCCGTTCTCCTGCACGGAGGAACTGAGAAGCAGCGGCAGACAGCCGTTGATTTGCAGTGTCAGGCGGTTGAGGAACCGCGTCCCCTCATGATACAGGCCCTCGTCGCCCGGGCCGGCGGGCCGGATGTCGCCGAAATGGTTGAGTACCGCAAACGTCTCCGCGTGCTTGAGCACGTACGGCCGGTCGTCGGACCGGGGCGAGGTGGCCAGAATGTAGTGACGGTTCTCAATCAGGATGATCTCTTCCATGGCACCATTCCCGGTTGATCGACCTTTCGTAGACTTCGACGTATTGACGCGCCATCCGCGCGGCGCTGAAACGCCGTTCGAATGTTTCCCGGCAGCGCAGCCGGCATAACTTCGGGAGGCGGCCGACCGCCTCCACCGCCGCCTCCATCCCGTCGCACACGAACCCGCTCACGCCCTCATCGATCACCTCCTCGACCGACCCCCGGCGGTACGCGACGACGGGCGTGCCGCACGCCATCGCTTCGATCAGCACCAGCCCGAAGGGCTCGGGCCAGTCGATGGGGAACAGCAACCCCGCCGCCTTCCCGAGGAATTCGCCCTTGCGGTCTTCGCCGATCTCCCCGACGAACGTGACGTGCGGCTGTCGAAGCAGGGGCTCAATCCGCTGGGCGAAATAAGCGCGATCGGCCTTGTCCACCTTCGCCGCGATCCGAATCTCCATCCCGGCCCGGCGGGCAATCTCGATGCCGCGGTCGAGTCCCTTCTCCGGTGAAGCCCGGCCGATGAACGCAAGGTAATTGCCGTGCTGGTCGTCGGGCGCGTAGAGGTCCATGGGCAAGCCATGGTGAACGGTCGCCTGCCAATTTGCCCCCGGCAGCGGCTCCCGTTGCGCATCGCTGATCGAGACGACGGGCAGTTGGTGGAATTCGCGAAACAGTGGAACGAGGTCGGGAATATCCTGTCGCCCGTGGAGCGTGGTCAGGTGGGCCAGACGCTGCCGGTGAACGAGCGGAAAATGGAGGTAGTCGATATGGAAATGAATCACGTCAAACTGCCGGGCGCACGCGAGCACCTTTTCGAGCATCAGCAAATAGTGCGGAAGGGGATCGACGCTCGCGCTCGATCGCAGCGCCGTCTCGCAGCAGGGGATGAGGCGGGCACGGGTGGTCGAATCGCGGCTGGCGAACAACGTGACCTCATGCCCCTGCTTCACCAGTTCTTCCGTCAGGTACGAGACGATGCGTTCGGTGCCGCCGTAGAGTTTCGGCGGAACGCTTTCGCAGAGAGGCGCAACCTGTGCGATTCGCACGATGCCCTTCGCCGATACAAAGCCAATGCCTCGCCCATCTGGCTTGGCCGAGGTTGTCGCTGGCAGGGAGAGGCGCAACGTCGAGCGAAACCGTTATCCGGACGTGGCCATCTTTTGTGGCAGTGGTGGGAGAACACCGGGCGGAAGCCCGCTGCCACCGCTCGGTGGCACCGCCCTTCCAGGAGTTGGAGCCTCCTGGCCACAAGACTTCGCCACACCTCTTATCCCGTGAAATTTCCCGATCTCCTCCCTTTTGCCCTGCGTACTGCTACAATGCCTCACCCCCAAAGCGGGCTCTGCCCGATAACGGGGGTGCGAACGAACCCGGCCCCGCCGGCCCTAAACTCCCGGCGGCGGGGGTGCAGCCAACCCGGCTCACCCCCCGAAGGGGAAGCGACCCTCCCCGAGGCCAAGAGTCCCTCACGTTGCGGCAAAAACCGGCGTCTCCTGCGGCCGCCCGCCTCCCAAGGCCCGGCCGTAAGCCACGCCGATGCGGGCGAGGGTTCAAGGGCTCAACGGTTTAAGTGTTCAAGGTTTTGAGGCGTCGAGCCTTTGCCCCCTTGAACTTTTGAACCCTTGAGCCCTTAAACCCCTCCCACGGCTGCACAAGGATCGACTGACATGGCTACTGACTCGCGCTTCCTCGCCGCTTCCGGCCGAGAGATTTTTACCGGCAACGAACTGCTCGTGAAAGGCGCCCTCGAAATCGAGGGCGGCGTTCACCTGCTCACCGGCTATCCCGGTTCCCCCGTCGCCAATTTTTTCGACATCCTCGGCGACATCAAAGACCTCATCAAGAAAAACGGCATCCGCGCGTTCCAGGCCAACAACGAGGCCTTGGGCGTCGCTGCCGTCAACGGTTCGCAGATGGCCCCGTGCCGCGCGCTAGCCTGCATGAAGAGCGTCGGCGTACACGTCGCCTCGGACGCGCTGGCGCTGGGAAACCTCGCCGGCGCAAATCCCGAAGGCGGGGCGGTCATCATCATGGGCGACGATCCGTGGTGCGACAGCACGCAGGTTCCCGCCGACAGTAGATTTCTCTGCGAGCACCTCCGCATGCCCGTCGTCGAGCCGGGCACGCCGCAGGAGCTGAAAGATTGGATCGACCTCTCCTTCAAGCTCTCCAAGGCCGCGGAACTCTACATCGGCTACATCGTCACCACCGTCCAGGCCGACGGCGGCGGCACCGTCCAGTGCAAGCCCAACCAATTCCCCACGCTCAATACCAACCAGCGCTTCGCCCTGGAAACCCAGCGCGTGAATTTCGATAAAGTGCTCCTCCCCCCGCGCACGTGGCAGCACGAGCTGCAATTGCCCGGACGCTTCACAAAGACCCTCGCCGCGGCGAGGGAGTTGGGGCTGAATCGGATTATCCCGGCACGGAACGCAGACGACGCGGGGACGCGGGGACGCGGGGACGCGGGGAAAGTCGGGAGCGATTGCAAATTGCAAATTGAGGGAACAGACGCCGCGACGTACCCCGCCCCGGCCGCTCCCCAATTTGGAATCTCAAATTTGCAATCTTCAATTTCTGATCCCCCCTCCCTCCCCGCGTCCCCGCGTCCCCGCGTCCCCGCGTCCTCCTCCCGCGCCCCCCACGGCTTCATCGTCACCGGCATGGGCGGCCCGTACCTCGAGCACGTGCTGGCAGACCTCGGGCTTTCCGGCGTCTTCCCCATCCTGCAAATGGGCATGAGCTACCCGGTGGACGTGCAGCTCGTCGCCGAATTTGCGGCGCACTGCAAGGACATGATCGTCATCGAGGAACGCCGCAGCTTTCTCGAGAAGAACATTCGCGACAACTTGTATCACACCTTGCCTGCCGCCCAGGCCGCGGACCTTTCCGGCCGGCTCTTCGGCAAGACTTTCCCCGGCGGCATCTCGGGCATCCCCGAAGGCCGCGGGCTCAACCCGTCCGTCCTCGCGCAAATTCTGATCCCGCTGATCAAGGCGACGGAGGAAATCCCCGCCGAGCTGCGCAACGGCAGACTCACCGCCGAGCTCGATCGCATCCGCAAGGTCAGCAAACCCAAGCTGCAAATCTTCAACGACAAAGTGGTCTCGCGCACGCCGACGTTCTGCCCCGGCTGCCCGCACCGCGACAGCTCGGCCACGCTGCTGGAGCTGCGCAAGAACCTCGCCGACCCCAAGTACATGCTCGAAA
>JAQGHP010000115.1 GCA_028288775.1 Phycisphaerales bacterium
GCTCCAACTAAAGGCCACGAAACAAAAAAGAAAGCCCCCGCGCCACGGCGGGGGCTTTCTTTATTTTGTCCTTGGTCAGTTGTCCGTTGTCAGTTGTCAATCGTCAGTTGTCAGTGGTCAATTGCAAAGAGGCCCACCTATCCCGCAACTGACAACAGACAACTGACAACTGACCAAGGACAACTGACACCCCCCCCTTGCCCCGCCCCCCGTTTTAATGACAATTCCGTTCGAGAAACGGATTTCGACCGCATTCACACGGAGGTGGCCTGTGCGCATTATCGCGTTGATGAACCAAAAGGGCGGCGTCGGGAAGACCACCACCACCGTCCATCTCGGTGCGGCCCTCTCCGAAGCCGGCCGACGCGTCTGCCTCATCGACCTCGACCCCCAGGCACACCTCACCATCAACTACGGCATGGAGCCCAGCCCCGACGTTTGCAGCCTCTACGACGTGCTGGTCAACGAACGGAGCTTTCTCGAAGCCGTCCATAAGGTGCAGGATGGAAGCATCGCCCTCGTACCCAGCTCGATCGACCTTGCCGCGGCTGAGGTGGAGCTCGTCAGCGTGCTCGGGCGGGAAACACTCCTCAAGAAGCGCATCGAGGCCGCCCAGCACGACTTCGAATACATCCTTCTCGACTGCCCGCCGAGCCTGGGCTTGCTGACGCTCAACGCCCTGGCGGTGGCCGATGAGGTGATCATCCCGATGCAGCCGCACTTCTTCGCGCTGCAGGGCGTGGCCAAGCTTCTGGAGACAGTGCAGCTCGTCGGCAAACGGATCAACCCCAAGCTGCGGGTAAGCGGGATCGTGCTGACGATGTTCGATAGCCAGACGAAGCTGAGCAACGAGGTGGTCGCCGAGCTGAATTCATTCATCGAAGCCGCCCAGGGCAAGGCGCTGCCGTGGGCGAAGGCGGTGATCTTCAAGAGCAAGATCCGCCGCAACATCAAACTGGCGGAGAGCCCGAGCTTCGGCCAGACGATCCTCACCTACGAGCCCACCAGCAACGGCGCCACTGACTACCGCGCCCTCGCCCGGGAGGTGGATGCGATGTACGAACCGGCCGCGGGGCGATCCGAGACGGCATCCCCAGTGGCCATGACGGTCAACCCCGCCATCAACCCGAGCAAGCTCGCCGCGGCGAAGGTCGAGCTTCCCGAGCAAGCACCCGAAGTCTCCCGCACGCCCAGCGACGCACAGGCGGTGGCTTGAGTAGAACAGGCGTCTTCATCACGTTTCATGTCTTCACGTTTCATTCCGCCCACGTTCCCTGCTTTACCTTTCCCTTCCCCCGCCGTAGCTTTTCCGCATGGACTCCGGAGCACTTTATGCCCCCTGGCGGATGGACTACATCCGCTCGCTGCACAAACCCGGGACGGACGCCTGCTTCATCTGCGAGGCCGCGGCCGCCACGACCGATGAGCAGCGCCGCCAGCGCCTCGCGCTCTGGACAACGCCGCACGCGGTCGTGCTCATCAACCGTTACCCCTACGCCAACGGCCACCTGCTCGTCGCCCCCCGCGCGCATAAGGCCGACCCCGAAGAACTCACCGCCGAGGAACACCTGGACCTCTCTCTGCAAGTGACGGCGTGCGTAAAGCTGCTGAAGCGTGCCGTCTCCGCCCAGGGTTTCAACCTCGGCGTCAACCTCGGCCGCTGCGCCGGCGCGGGCGTCCCCGGCCACCTGCACCACCACGTCGTCCCCCGATGGGGAGGCGATGTGAATTTCATGGGCGTCGTCGGCGAAGTAAAAGTCATCCCGGAAGCCATCAGTCGGCTCTACACGGAATTGATTCGTGTCCGGGCGGAGATGGGAGGGGCGTGAAACGTGAAATCGTGGGCGTGAAACGTGAAGACGTGAAACGTGAGAAGACTCTGCCAGCCGAAGCATTCTCACGTTTCAAGTCATCACGTTTCAACGGTCGCCTGACCGGGAGCGGCAGAAATCCGACGCGCGATCGACCGTAGGAGTGCCTTCGGGCCCCATTGTGCGCGACCGGCGGGACATCCCCTCGCCGCCGGCATACACTCCGTCTCATGCCGGCCCTGACCGATTTTGACGTCGCATCCCTCGGCAATGAGCTGGCGCGAGCCGGATGCACGGCGTCCCACGCCGGCAAGCTGCTACGAAACTTTTACGACAACCATGGCGGCCTCGACTTCACCCAACTTCAAGTCGGCAAACGTGCCGAGGCCCTCTTCCCGGCCATCCTCCAGGAACGCCAATCCAGCATCGTCTCACGCCACATCAGTGCCGACGGCACAACCCGCTTCCTGATCGGTTTCAGCGGCGGCGGGGCGGTCGAGTCGGTGCTCATGCCCGGGTACCGTGCCGATCGCGCCGCGGCGTGCGTCTCTTCGCAGATCGGCTGCGCGATGGGCTGTGATTTCTGCGCCCGCACCCGCCGCGGCCTCGAACGCAGCCTCTCCGCGGGTGAAATCGTCGAGCAGTTCCTTCATCTACGCGCCGCAGCCGCGACGGCGGGCAGGCGGCTCACTTCGCTGGTCTTCATGGGGATGGGGGAACCG
>JAQGHP010000153.1 GCA_028288775.1 Phycisphaerales bacterium
CCTCCAACAGCATCCTGATGGTGACGTTCGCCAACGAGCAGCGTCATCCGGAGTTCGGCAGCCACGACGCCCGATCCGCCGCCCTCATCGCCGGCCGGACGCGGCTGCGGCCGGTGCTCATGACCGCGTTGGCGATGCTGATAGGCATGCTGCCGATGAGCCTCGCCCTGGGCGAAGGGGGCGAGCAGAACGCACCGCTGGGCCGCGCCGTGATCGGCGGCCTCGCCATCGCGACCGTCTACACGCTTTTCTTCGTCCCGATCATGTACAGCCTGATGCGGCGCACGCCTCCCAGAAATCTTAGCGCCGAGCAGGAGGGCTGACCCATGGAATCCGCGAGAGCAAAGCCTCCGATGCAGGGATCGGCGCCAGACGGGCACAATCAGAACGAGCCGCACGCCCCTCCTCCGCCGCGGACTCGAACGCGGACGATTCTGATAATCTTCGCTGTCGTTTTAGTTGTCTTCGCGGTGTTCCTCGTTTTGGGCATTATGCATCGATCCGCACAGGATCACGCGCTGGCGTCGGCGGCCAGCCAGGCGGTCAACACGCCGCCGCAGGTTTACGTCATTCATCCCGCTAAAGCCGCGACCCCCGACTGGCCGCTGCCGGCCAATACGCAGGCCATTCAAGACTCCGTCATCTACGCCCGCGTCAGCGGGTATCTCAACAAGCGGTACGTGGACATCGGGGACCGGGTGAAAGCCGGCCAGCTCCTGGCGGAAATTCAATCGCCCGAACTCGACCAGCAATTGAGCCAGGCGCAGGCCAACCTGCAGCAGGCCTACAAACAGTTGGACTTGCAGAAGGCCAACCTCGAGTTGGCGCGCACGTCGATGGAACGCTACAAAGGCGCCGACAAGGAGCAAGCCGTCGCCAAGCTCACCGTCGACCAAGCCGTCGCGGCGCATTCCACCGCGCAGGCGTCGGTAGCAGCCGCGCAGGCGACCATCGAGTCCAACCAGGCCAACGTCCGCCAGTTCGAGGCGATGACCGCCTTCGAGCGCGTCCTCGCCCCATTCGACGGGACGATCACCCAGCGGAACGTCGATGTCGGCGCGCTGATCACGGCGGGAAGCCCCACCAACAACACCGGCGTCGCGCCCACCAACGTCACGGGGACCGCGACCGGAATGTTTGAGGTCGCACAACTTGATACCCTTCGCGTGTTCGTCAGCGTTCCGCAGGTGTTTGCCGGGAATATAAAGCCCGGGCAGCCGGCGCAGGTGGCCGTCCGCGGCGCGCTGATGAAGCCCGCGCCGGCGACCGTCACGCGCACCGCCAGCGCTTTGGATCCGGGCACGCGCACGCTTCTGACCGAAGTGGACATCCCCAATTCTTCGCACGCGATTCTGCCGGGGGCGTTCGTGTACGTAACGTTTGTACTCGAGCCGGCGGGGGAGCGCTGGAACCTCCCGGCAACCGCGCTGATCTTCAACGCGCAGGGCACGCAGGTCATGCTCATCGAGCCGGGGAACAAGCTTCGCCTTCAGAAAGTAACCGTCGGCCGGGATTTCGGCGATACGATCGACATCCAGTCGGGATTGAGCGGCGGCGAGACCGTCGTCAAACAGCCGGACGTATCCCTGCAGAACGGACAGGTGGTAACCCCGATCGATTCAAAGAATGCACCGCAGAGCTGACATCCTCGCCGGCATGCTCGCGACGGTTTCCTGCGCGCTCGCCCTGGCGGGTTGCGAGGTCGGCCCCAACTACGTGCGACCAAAGGTCGAGCAGCCCGCATCGTTCAAGTCCGAGCCCGCTACGCGGCCGGCGCAGCCGATCCCGGCGGATTGGTGGCGTCTCTACCACGACGCCGAGCTCGATCGGGTTATCGCTGCTGCCAATGAATCCAACCAGAATATCCGTCAGTCCGTCGCCCGCGTCGATCAGGCGCGGGCGCTGGCGCGGATAGCCGCGAGCTATTTGTTGCCCACCATTACCGCCGACCCCGCCTACACCCGCACCCACACTTCCGCCAACCGGCCCAGCGTGATTACCGGGCAGCCGATAGGAAAAGAGACGACTTTCAACGACTGGAAGGTTCCCTTCGATCTCAATTACGAGATCGACGTCTGGGGCAGGCTGCGGCGATCGGCCGAGGCGTCCTATGCCCAGGCCGCGCTCTCGGCCGACGATCTTGCCGCCGTGCGCCTGACGATCACGACGGACGTGGCAATTTATTACTACGCCATTCGTGCGCTCGATTTCCAGGAGCAGATCCTTCAGCAGAGCGTCGCGGCGTTCACCGAGCAGGTGCGGGTCGTCTCGGTGCAGTTGAAAAATGGCCTCGTCGGCCCGATCGACCTGTACCAGGCGCAGGCCCAGCTCGAAGCCACGCGGGCGCAATTGCGTGACGTTCAACGGGCCCGGGCGGACGACGAGCACGCGTTGGCAACTTTGTGCGGCCGCCCGGCGCCGGTCTTCTCCGTGCCTGCTGATCCATTGACGCAAGGCGCACCCCCCGCCGTTCCGATCGGGCTGCCGGCCCAGCTTCTGTCGCGACGGCCCGACGTCGCCGAGACCGAGCAGAACGTCGTCTCGTTCAATGCGCAGGTCGGCGTCGCGTCCGCCGAGTTTTATCCGACGTTCAACCTGACCGGCAGCGCCGGATTCGAGAGCGTCAGCTTCGAGCACGTGCTGGATTGGAAAAGCAAGCTCGCCTCAATCGGTCCGAGCATATCAATCCCGATCTTCGAGGCGGGGCGGCTGGAAAATAATCTCGTAGCCGTCCGGGCGCAGTACCGGCAGGCCGTCGCCGCGTATGTGAATCAGGTGCTGACCGCCTACAGCGACGTCGAGGACGCCCTGACCGATTTGCACGCCCTCACCGATGAAGTGGATCGCATCCGGGCCGCGGTGGCCGCCTCGCAGGACTACGTCAGGACCGCGCGCATCCAGTACAAGCAGGGGCTCGTCAACTACCTCATCGTCATCGACGCCGAGCGGACGCTCCTGTCGAATCAATTGACGCTATCGCAGGACATCAACTCGCAAATGGCCGCCAGCATCCGCCTGATCAAGGCGCTGGGAGGCGGGTGGGTAGACAACGCGCGCCAATGAGCGCGCTTTCCGGCGCGGAGAAGATCGGCTGCGCTGAGAACGGAATGCAACCCGTGCCGGGCCACAGCGCCTGCGGCCTTATCGTCGGCTGCGAAATTTTCAACCGACCATCTCCAGGCCGGTGAGCGTGCCGGTGCTAGTCGCGAACTTGTCGGTCTCCACGCCAACGCTTTGCAGGATCGGGACGAACAGGTTGCACAGCGGCTTGTTGGCCTTGAACTCCTCGTTCTCGGACGCGACGAGGTGGCGGCCATGCTTGAAAGGGCCGCCGGCCAGGACGATCGGAAGGTTGTTGTTGGCGTGGCTGCTGGCGTTGCCCAGGTTGCTGCCGAACAGCACAGTGGTGTTCTTGAGCAGAGGAACGTCCGCCTCCTTCGCGCTCTTTAGCTTTGAGAGCAGGCCGTCGAAGGACTTCATCTCGGCTTCTTCGATCCGGCGGAGCTGCTCGATCTTGGCGGGCTCCTGGCCGTGATGCGATAGGGAGTGGTGGCCCATCGTGACGCCGGGGATGGGCAGCACCTCGTCGCCGCCACCGATCATGATGGTGACGACGCGGGTGCTGTCGGTCTGCAGCGCCAGGGGCATGAGGTCGAATAGCACGTCCATCTTCCCGATCATGTCGGCGACGTTCTGCACATCGCGCGGCATCGCGGCGTCCACCTTGGGTTTGGGCTTGCGCGACCACGCCTGCATGGCCTGCAGCCGCCGTTCCATCTCGCGCACGCTCGTGAAATATTCGTCCAGCTTATCGCGGTCGCCCGCGCCAATGCGGCCGCGGATGCTCGTCGCCTCGGCGCTGACTGCATCGAGGATGCTGCGGCCTTCGTTCAAACGCTCCACCTCGCGGTTCACCTCGTCGGGCGTGCCGTCCAGAAACAGCCGGGCGAATATCTTCGATGGCTTCTCCTCCGCCGGAAGCCTCACGCCGCTGCGGTTGAACGAGAGGCTCGACCCGTTGATGGCGAGGATGAGCGACGGAAAGCGGGTGGCGACGTCGAACTTGTCGGCGACGATCTGGTCGATGGAAATGCCGTTGTGGAACCCGGGCAGTTGCGGGTCCCGGGCGCCGGTGAGGAAGGTCATCTCGCTATTATGGCCCGCGCTTTCGTTGCCCTGCTGCGCGAGTCCGCTGATGACGGTGAAGTCGTCGCGGTGGTCCTTGAGCGCTTCCATGTAGGGCGAAGGCTGGTAGTCGCTGCCCGCGCCTTTGGGGAAGAAATACGGGGCGTGGAGCCCCAGCCCCGTGCAGATGCAGATCATTCGCCGAGGCGGAGCCTCGGGGGAATTTTTTGCCAGCGCCCGGGGAAGCATCGAATCCAGAAGCGGCAGCGCCAACGACACACCCGCGCCGCGCAGGAACGTACGACGGGAAATGGGCCGAAAAGTGCGAGTGCTCATCCTTCTTCCTTTTTCGCGCTGAGGTCACTTCATTTGAAACAGGCGGCTCTGCACAACTTCGGTCACCAGCGTGCGCAAGCCATAAGAATGGGGCCTGGATCTTTGCAGGATCGCCTGCACTTCCCCGCGGTCGGCGAACGTCACCCCGGCCCCGGTGGCATAGGTGACGAGGTTGTTCACCAGGTTCTGGGCGATGGCGTCCTGCTGGTCCGAGAGCAGCTTCTTGAACTCTTCCATGTTAGCGAATTTGCGGCCATCAGCGAGTTCGCCGCTGGGGTCGACGGGCAGTCCGTGGTGGAAATAGTTGGTTCTGCCGGTGGTGCGGTCTATGACGGCCACGTTCTCGCCCTTGCCCTGCGAGCGATACCACTCGCGCCACCCGCCGATCACGTCGTAGTTTTCCATCGCGAATCCGGGCGGGTCCATGTACTGATGGCAGACGGCGCAGCGCTCGGAGTGCCTGTGCTTGTCCAACTGCTCGCGGATGGTCGTCGCGCCGCGCGTGTCGGGCTCGATCGAGCCGGCGTCGGCAGGCGGGGGCTGCAACTGGCGGCCGATCAGGCGCTTGACGACCCACGCCCCTCGAGTCACCGGCGAGCTCAGTGTGCCGTTGGCAGTGATCTTGAGAATACTGGCCTGGGTCATGATTCCGCCGCGATGGCTGTTGGGGGGAAGCGGGACCTTGCGGAACTCTTCTCCACTAATGCCGGGGATTTCATACAGCTCGGCCAGACGGCGGTTAAGCATCGCGAAATCCGAATCGATCAACGTGGACACGCCCAGGTCCGAGCGCAACATCTCGTCGAAGAATGCCAGCGTCTCGCCGACCATCGCGTCCTTCAGCGGCGGATCGTATTCGGGATAGAGTTCGTGATCGGGGGTCGTCGCGTCGATCGCGCGGAGGTTGAACCACTGCCCGCAGAAGTTTTTGGTGAACGTCCGCGACCGGGGGCTGTCGAGCAGGCGCTGTGTCTGGGTGCGAAGCGTCGCGGAGTCCTTCAGCTTTCCCGCGGCGGCCAGTTGCAGCAGCTCGTCGTCGGGCACCGTGTTCCAGAGAAAATAGGAAAGGCGCGAAGCCAGCGCGTAATCGTCCAGCGTGCCGCGGTCTTCGTGCAGGAAGAGAAATTCCGGCGAAGTGAGGATCGCCTTGCATGCACGCCGGATGGCATCTTCGAACGTCGCGCCATCCGCCAGCGCCTGCTCGGCCACCTGTACGTATCGTGCGGCAACTTGTGCAGATACGGGCCGGCGGAACGCCCGGCGAGCGAACGCGGTGATCGCGCGGGCGGCGTCTTCGGGCGGATTGGCCGCGACAACTTCGTACGCCCGCCGTCCTTTCATGTGGGCCAGAGGCTTGACTGGCACGTCTCCGAAAACGCGGCTCACGCCCGGCGGCGGCCACGAGTCCAGCAAAGGCCCTTCGATTTCCAGCCACTGCACCGCCAAGCCCGGTCCCGTGAACTTCTCGGACCCCACTTTATGGAGATCGGTTTTGTCCGGTGCGGTCGCATCACACCCCGCCGCCGTCAAGTAGAACGACTCCCCTTCGTTCATCAAGGCTGTGGCCTCCGCCTCACGCGGCTTGTCGGACGAGAAATCGAAGGCGGCGAGGACGTGGTTTGTCGCGTAGTTGGTTCCCCACAGTTTCGCGCCGACCACCGGATGCCCCGTGCTCCGGTGCGCGTAGGCTGAGAGGCGAAAGCGATAGCGCCCGGCGACCGGGGCGTTGCTCAAATCGGGCCGGCTCTGTGTGTCATTTTCGAACAGCAGGTAGGCGTCGGGAAGAGAACCGACCAGCCGCTCGTACCGCGTGCCGTCGCTGTTGAGCGACCAATGCGGGCGGTCGAGGGCATCCTGCACGCGCTGCGCGTCGAGGAACGACATCCGCCGTTTGATGCGAGGGTCGGGCCCGAAATCCAGCGCGGCGTCCAGCGCCTTGTCGGCGGCTATTAAGTACGAATCGATCTGCGAAGCCGACAGCCGCAGCGCTTCGGAGACGTTGTCAAAACCGAATGCCGCGGCGTCCTCCGGCAGCAGGTCGGCCAGCGGCGTTTCAATGCCCAGAAGGTCGTGGACCGAGTTCTCATATTCCGCGCGATTGAGTCGGCGGAGCACCACGCGCCCGCCGACGCCCTGCCGGGCCCTGTCGTATTCGGTCAGGAACCCGCCCAGCGATTGGAGGAACGCATCCCGCTCCTGCGACGGAGGCGGGTCCTTTTTCTTCGGCGGCATTTCGCCGCGCTGCACGCGGTCGAAGACGAGCGTCCATTTCGCGTTGAGCACCGGATCATCGAGCTTCACTGGCAACGCGGACAAGTCGAGTCCACCCTTCTTGCTATCGGCGTCGTGGCAATCGATGCAGCGCGAATCGAGAAACGAGCGGGAGGCCTTGGGCAGTTCGGTTTGCGGCGCATCAGCGCCCGGCGCGACTGCGCAGATCGCAAGCATCATGATCCCGGCGATCAAGCCGGGTCGATGGAACAAAAGCATGTTGGAGGTGATCTTCATGTACCCTATATGCCGGCATGCCGCGACGCGACGCTTACTCAGTCATAACCACGCGGAACCCGAATATGTTGCCGCGCTCGCGCGGGGTTTCATGCCGGCGGTAGGAAGACAGAAGGCACGCGGGAAGGTCATCGCCCCAACTGCCGCCGCGTAAAACCCGCTCCTTTTTCGCGGAATTGACCCAGTCATCGCACCATTCCCACAGGTTTCCGCCCAGGTCGAAAATGCCCAGCCGATTGGCATCGAACGACCCGACCGGCGAAGTAAAAATGAACCCGTCCTGATAGCCCGCGATCACGGTCGCGTTGGACGGCAGGGATTTCTGCCCGCGGCATTCTTCCCCGGCGTAATTCCCCGCCCCCTTCGGCGGCGGCCACTGCGTGCCCCAGGGATATACGCCTTCGATCTTCCGATCCTTCGAACGCGGCGCATCGCCGGCTTGTTCCTTGTCGCCGATGCCTACCGCACAGCTCCATTCGTGGTCAGTCGGGAGCCGGTAATGCTTGGATTCCTTCTTCGAGAGCCACGCGCAGAACGCGATAGCGTCTTCGTAGTTGATGCCGCAGACCGGGTTCAATTCCGTTTGATCGAAGCCGGGTCGTTTCCAGTTGGCGGCGTTGTTCTCCCCCTTCCCGTCGTGGGAAAGCGAATGCATTTCCCGCGTCGCGTCGTAATGGGTCTCGGAAACAAACGCGTCAAAATCCTTCACCCGTGTTTTCCAAATGCACATCAGCACCGGCTTGCCATCGGGAATCGGCACGGGCACGAACTGCATCCCCAGCGAATTGACGATCGCTTGTTCTTTCTCCTTAGCCGACGTGTCCGCGCGGCCGTGCAACGCCAACAGACTCACGGCCAGCAACATGACTGCGAAAAAACGAATCATCGGCGATCGGTCCTCTTCGTCTCTTTCATCGCAAAAGTAATGGTGAAGCTGGCGAAATAAGACCGCCTGAGCCTTCGCTCGTGCATCACCTATACGAATAAGTACCGCACAAACCCCGCCGCGATTGAGGGTCGGCAAATTTATCCGCAGGTTCACACCTCACCCATCAATTGCCGGGTATTTTCCGCCCCTACGACGTTAGATTTTCTCGAGGAGTTCCGGCCCGTCGTTGCCGACGCGGTTGACGCGGGTGCTGATGGGCCAGGCTTCCATCTCCTCCGCCGCGTAGGGACGTAGAAGCTGGATCGCCTCTTCGGCTCCGGCCGTGCGGTCGAGCCATTTTTCGTAATCCTCCGGGCTCAGGATCACGGGCATGCGGTTGTGGATCGGCTTCATCAGCTCGTTAGGCGTGGTGGTGATCAGCGTGAACGTGTCGATCGGCTCGGCGTCGTCATCGGGCTTCCACCTCTCCCACAGCCCCGCGAACATGAACAGCCCATCATCCTTCCGGCGAATAAAATACGGCTGCTTGGGCGGCTTGCTCCCGTGCCATTCATAGAACCCGTCCGCCGGAACCAGACACCGCCGCCGCTCCAGCGCCTGGCGGAACATCGCGCTCGTCGCCACGTTCTCCGCCCGCGCATTGATTGGCTGCATCTTGGGCTTCCCCTTCGTCCAGGAAGGGATAAGCCCCCATCGCACTTCCCCCGCTGCGGGCTTGCCGGCTGCGTTGGGGCGAATAACCGGCGCATTCTGCGACGGCGCGATGTTGAAGCGAGGGACGATCTTGAGCTCGGTAAATTCCTCGAACAGCGGCAGATTGAGCGCCCGCAGCGCCGCCGCCCCCACGTCCGCCCGCCGAATGGTGTAACGTCCGCACATGCCCAAATGGTATCCGCGTTTTTGGCTTGCGTCCGCAAGCCCGTCGCAAACGCTCCCGGTATCGCTCGCTCGGACAAGGGCCGACCGGGCGTGTCAACATTTACTCTCCCGCAAGTGCGCCGCGCACCACCGGGGGGGTGTGTGTACATTTGGAGCATTGTGGTGCGCAATTCTGTCCCAGCTCATTCTTCACCCACGTTTTCACGCGAAAAACAGGGTAATGATGAAGAGCGGAGGATGCGGAAACGGGAGTGTGCGAGAATTCCGAGGAATGATCGTTCCGGTCCTCGTCCTCCTCCCCACTCCAAGCCCCTCTCGCCCCGCGAACCCCGCGCCGCGGCATGACCCTGACCGCCCCCTTCCCATGGCGCGCCACCAATCCCCGTTTTCGACCCCGCGGCGGGGGTCGCGTGACCGATTCTGACCGATTTTGACCGATTTAAAGGCACTTTTCATAACGAATTTGATAACGTAAATGTGATCCGCCAATGAACCAAGTCTCCCAGCGGCGGCGAATCCGGCAAGTCCATACCAGCAATGTTTTGCAAAAAAAGTGGCTGGCACGTTTTCCGTGCCTTGGCAGTTTTCCGTGCCCCGGGCAGGCATGTTCACTCCGCGAAGTTCAATGTCTCAAGTGGGGGTGCAAAATTGGGAAAATGGGGCAACGGAGACGGCTGGACAGGTGCGGGTTTGACGCGCAATTCGCGCCCGGACGCAATGGCGGGAAGAAATGCCTCGCGGTGAGGAACTATGTCGTGGTTTAATCGATTATAGCGATTCATCTACCCTTCACTAAGCGGGGATTTGCACATGAAACGGACACCAGGCGCCAGACGCGAGCCGCAGGCTTCCCACGTAACGCCCCAATGTATTTCGCATTCGCATCGACCGTCCCGTGGCCGGGCTGTCATGGTCGAATGTCTGGAAGATCGGAGGTTGCTGTCGACAGCAGTCCTGGCGGGCCCGCCTCCGCACGTGGTTGCGTATAATCCGGACCTGGGCTCCGCGAAAATCTCGCCGCACAAGAATACGATGCAGGCGAAGGTCGCCGAGGAATTTCTGGCGAAGCTTGGGGTAATTCACGCTCGAGGGATTGATGTCAACGGATTGCAGATTTCCTGGGGGGATGGGAACACTTCCGAGCCGCTCTTAAGCGGCAGCGATCCGGTGGTGGTGGAGGGCGAGCATACCTACCTTGGCGCCGGCTCATACAAGGTGGTCGTGTCGGTGGGGAGCGAAACTCAGAAAACGCTTTTCGACGATCGCGTGGTGGTGCGCGGGGCACACGGGCCGCTGTCGGTCAAGACGCTTCACGCGTTTCACGTGCCGCTGCCCGCTCGGGTGAGCGTGTCGGAGGGGCTGTCGGGGAACATCGCCGCGCTAACCGGCATCCCCGCCGGCATCAGCAACATTACGACGGCAATCAATTGGGGCGATGGCACGCCACCGCAGATCGCGGGAAATTCCGTCTCACTTGAGGGCAATCGTGCCTACGGACGGCATATTTACCAAAAGCCTGGCGACTACCTTGTGACGGCAAGGTTCGTCAATACGGCTAACGGAGCCCAACTGGCAAACGTGGTGAAGGAGCACGTCCACGTCGTCGACACCGCTACGGTCGGCGGAAAGCAGTTGCAGGCTGTGACCGGAACACAGTTTCAGGGAGTGGTCGGTACGCTGGTGATGTCGCCGGCGCCGACAGATGTGGGCATCGAATGGGGCGATGGCACACATTCGCATGGAACGCTGCAAAAAATTGGCAAAGATCAATATCAAGTTACCGCATCCCACACATATCAAGACCCTGGTACCTACACGGTAAGGGTTATCGGGGCGGCGGGGTATGATCCGGCACCCGCGACGCCGCCGACGCTTAACGGGCAGACAATTGCAATCCAGGACGTCGGCTATACGGGGCACGTCGTCAGCACGATGACGGTGAGCGGGCCGTCGGTTTCGCCCGTGGGGCCGGACGTTCGCGTGTCGGCGCAGCCCGTGCCGGACCAGAATTCCATGCAGCAGTTCGATGTGACACTGGGGACGTTGTCCGACCCGACCGACGCGCACAACGGGTCCCTGATTTACGGGATGATCGATTGGGGAGTCGGATACATCGAAGATCACAACCCTTACGTCCCAGTGGAACTGGTGAACGTGAACGGGCAATATGAAATCAAAGGCTCGTTTGAATACGACATCTGGGATGCGGCCCCGAAGACGTATACGGTCGCGATCTCGTTTTTCCGGTACACCGGCAGTGGAGTGGATGTCCTGCTTGGCACCGCCCAAACAACGATCAAAGTGCTGCCCGTAAACACCCCCGGCGGCGTGACGCTGAACCTGCAAAGCGGCGTGAATTTCTCGGGCAGTGTCGGTGCCGTGACGGCAGATGAAATCAATGGCGGCGTCTATCCCCCCAATTCAATCGACTGGGGCGACGGCACCCCCCCAACCTCGACGATCACCTTAACCCCGCAAAGCGACGGCACCGTTCTGGTTACCGGATCGCATACCTACGCGCAAGCCGGCAGTTACCGCGTCGTCGTTGCACGCGTGGATGCACTGGGGACCTCTCAATTCGTCATGAGCAGGGCGGTGGTGAGTTAGGAATCGCAAAGAAGGCGCTGCCCTTTTCGCCGTTTCGCACCTTTTTTCCGTCACTTCATTTTCAAGAGTGGGTTCATTTCTGCGCAGA
Source organism: Phycisphaerales bacterium (assembly GCA_028288775.1). GTDB lineage: Bacteria > Planctomycetota > Phycisphaerae > Tepidisphaerales > Tepidisphaeraceae > RYN-428. The sequence continues at coordinate 11,433 of JAQGHP010000153.1, forward strand.
CTACCGGTTAATAATCTCATCCGGCGACTTGTGTTTTTTCACCACGATATATCCCTTCTCGATCCACGGTTTCCAGGATTTTGTGAATTCAGCCTGCGCCTTTGGGTCAAGCGGATCGCCGCTCCTGGAAATCGACATCTGCCCGACCGAAATACTGCCGCCCGGGCCGCCGAGGGAGACCGTGCCACTGTGTTGGTATTCGAATGGTCCTATGACACCAGGCGCCTCCATCGGATCGTTCTGGTCGGTGATGCCGAACAAAAGGCCCAGTGCCCAGGCGCGTTGAGTGGGATTGAGGGCCTCGCCATCAACGGCCGCGATGAGGGCGGGGACCGCCTTCCAGTTTGCGATCTTGAGTTGTGCCGCGGGCGACTCCGCCGGCAGAAATTTGCCCACGGTCTCCGGCACGTACACCCCTCCCACGATCTTGACCTCCCCTTTGTCGGGCAATTTCAAAATGAGCGAAGCCAGCCGTGCCTGTTCGGCGTCAGTGGTTTCGATGGTAATCGGTTCGACTATCAATTTGATCGGGATTGATCGGCAGCAAATCAAGCCCTCCACGTCCCCAATGCAGGCGATGCGCACCTCCGGATGGAACAGCACAGTCATCGTATAGGTCCCCGGCCGGGAGATCTGCACGTACGCGCCGATCGGCAGGCTTACTGCGATCGACTCGTGGTGCTCAAGCACTTCCATAGTCGCGAAGCCGCCCATGTCGAACTCTTCCCTTTCGGTGAGACTCTGGCCGTCGCTGTCCGTGATCTGCAATCTCCATTTGTTATGCCGGGAGGCGGCGCGGTAATCGCCGCCGTTATAGAGCCCGGCGGGGGATTTGTCGGGATCAAGGTTGGTGAGATTCGCAGTGATCTGCGGCGCGTACCCGAGGCGGAAGCGGATTTCCGACTTGCCCGAGACGAGCACGGGCAGCGGGTCCTCCTTCTTTTGCACACGCCGAAGGGCGGTCAACACTCCGACATTGTGCAACGCGCCGCCCTTCGCAACCAATGCGTCGTTCCGCACTCGAAGCACTGCCTCCCAATGAGCGCCCCCGCGACGAATCATCTCGATGAGGCATAAGTCGCGGCCGGGGGATTCCGGGGAATGTTCGCCGATCTGGTCGAAAACCTCTTCAAGGTCCTTGTCCGCCAGCCCGCCCAATTCATCCAACAACCCCTTTCCCGAGACTGACGCCGACTTTGTCGTAGCATCCCAATTGCCTTCCTCGTATTTCTTAAGCTCGTCAACGAGCGCGTCGCGCGAACGCCCGGTTGTGCCATCGGCACGTGCCACGGCACTGACAATGGCCAGGAATACGGCCGCAAGGAAAAGCCCGCGTAGATGGGTCATCGGCAACCTCCACTGACGAGGGTAGGGCGTCGGGACGAATACCATTCGGCGAACGAATAAGTCCGCACAAGGACGGTGGTGCTTGAGTCACCAATCAAAGGGAGCCAAGGATATGCGAAGCAGGATCACTCTGCCCACCATGGCATTTCCGAAATTGGATTCATTTCTGAAGAGACGATTGCCCGCCGCTACGCTTAACTGATTCCCGCAATGCGCGGACGGGGGATCCGGGGCGGCGCTGCGCTGGCCCTGGCGTGAAGTGATCAGGCCATTCGCCCGGATGGCGGCGTTTGCTGTTTTAAAGTGGTCACCGCCCGGGACGGGCGCCGCGCGATGTCACTGGAACCCGCGTGACCGTTGCACGGAACGAGTGCTCCCCAACTGCACGCCGGGGCCACGCAGCGCCGCCCCGGATCCTCCGAATGCGGTGATTCCCGAAAAGAGGGAAGCCTTATTTGCCGACCAGGCGATCGCGGTAGAACTCGATCATCTTTTGCAGGCCTTCTTTCCGCGGGACTACGGGGGTCCAGCCGAGGATTTGTTTGGCCCTCGTGATGTCGGGGCAGCGGACGCGGGGGTCGTCGGGGGGCATGGGTTGGTGGGTGATGGTG
>JAQGHP010000359.1 GCA_028288775.1 Phycisphaerales bacterium
GACGCGGTCGGCGGCGTATGGACCTACGCCCTCGAATTGTGTCGCGCGCTGGCCGACCACGACGTGGACGTCGTCCTGGCAGTAATGGGGCCGGCACCGACGCCGTCGCAGCGGAACGACGCGTCGGCGCTGGGGAACGTCGCGCTTCACGTGCGCACCTATGCGCTGGAATGGATGCCGCAGCCGTGGGATGACGTCCGTCGGGCGGGCGAATGGCTATTGAACCTGGAGCGAGCGGAATCGCCCGACGTCATTCACCTCAACGGCTACGTCCATGCCGCACTGCCGTGGGAAGCGCCGAGACTCGTCGTCGGACATTCGTGCGTTCTCTCGTGGTGGCGCGCGGTCAAGGGCGAGTCCGCACCGGGCGAGTGGGCAACTTACCGCAGCGCTGTCGCACAGGGGCTTCATGCCGCCCAGGCCGTCGTTGCTCCATCTCGGGCGATGCTCGATTCGCTACACCACCACTACGGGCATTTGCCGCGGGCGCGCGTCATTCCCAACGGACGCACCGCGTCGATCTACCGGGGCGGAATTAAAGAGGAGTTCGTACTTTCGGCGGGGCGGGTGTGGGATGAAGCGAAGAACATTTCGGTCCTGACGAAAGTCGCAGACCAAATCCCTTGGCGGATACGCGTCGCGGGGCAGACCGACGGGGACCTGGACCCCCAGATAGGTAGCGGTCGGGTGGAGTTCCTTGGGCAATTGGACGCCGCGGCGCTGTCCGATCAAATGTCTCGCGCCGCGATCTATGCCTTGCCCGCCCAATACGAACCATTCGGTTTGTCAGCGCTCGAGGCCGCTCTTTCTGGCTGTGCGCTCGTGCTTGGCGACATTCCCAGCCTGCGCGAGGTATGGGGCGACGCGGCGACTTTTGTGCCGCCCAAAGATGATAAGGCCGTCGCCGATGCCATACGGCGGTTGTGCCATGAGCCAGCGCTCCGAACACACATGGCTCTGCGCGCTTCCGCGTGCGCCGCCCGCTACACGCCGGCACGAATGGCCCGGGGGTACCTCGGGGCGTACCGCGAACTTTGCAACGACGCGGGGCGCGCACCGTCGGAGTCATTCGCGAATCAGGAAGGATGATGGATGCGGGTCCGAATGTTTTATCATTCCCTGCTGTCCGATTGGAACCACGGCAACGCCCATTTTCTCCGTGGCGTTGTAAGCGAGCTTCTCGCGCGGGGGCACGATGTGCAGGTGTATGAACCGCACGATTCGTGGAGCTTGCAGAACCTTCTGCGCGAGCACGGCGAAGCGCCGGTCGCAGAGTTTTACGCCGCTTATCCCGGGCAGAGAAGCATCCGCTATCAGGAGGACGCTTTCGACCTCGACGAGGCGCTGGAGGGCGCGGACCTCGTAATCGTGCATGAATGGACCGGGCATGAACTGGTCCGCAGGATCGGCCAACACCGCAAGCTGCATCGCGGCTATCGACTTCTCTTTCACGACACGCATCATCGCGCCGTCACCGCCCCCGAGGCCATGGCTGCTTACGACTTGTCGCATTATGACGGCGTGCTCGCGTACGGTGCGGTGCTGCGCGACATCTATTTGAAGAGGGGTTGGGCCGCTTCCGCATGGACCTGGCACGAGGCCGCAGACCTCCGCGTCTTCCGGCCGATGCCGGGCGCTCCGCAGGACGGCGATCTGATTTGGATCGGGAATTGGGGCGACGAGGAGCGCTCGGCCGAGTTGCGCGAATATCTGCTTGATCCGATCAGGGCGCTGGGCCTTGCGGCCAGAGTCTACGGCGTGCGGTATCCGGATCACGCACGATGCGCGCTGGAGGAATCCGGGGCTTCGTACGGGGGCTGGCTGGCGAACTTCAAAGCGCCGCAGGCATACGCCGCGTTCAAAATGACCGTCCACGTACCCCGGCGGCCGTATGTCGAAGCGCTCCCGGGGATCCCGACAATCCGCGTGTTCGAAGCGCTGGCATGCGGAATCCCGCTGGTGTGCTCGCCTTGGGAGGACGTCGAGAATCTTTTCACTCCCGGGAGCGATTACCTCGTCGCGCGCGACGGTCGGGAGATGGCGCGGCACCTGCGAATGCTCCTCAACGAGCCCGACACGGCGAGCGAACTGGCGCGCCACGGTCGGGAGACGATTTTGTCCCGCCATTCCTGCGCGCACCGCGTCGATGAACTGCTTGCGATTCATTCCCGACTTGTGCACGGTGCGACGCGACCCGGGCCACAACTGATACAGGGGGCCGTGCCGATTTCGTCCGCGTGAGGGATGCCATGGCCCATGGAATGAACATCGCATTTTTCGGATCCAGCCTCGTCTCCGCGTACTGGAACGGTGCGGCCACCTACTACCGGGGCCTGATTCACGCGCTACACCGGCGCGGGCACCGCATTACGTTCTACGAGCCCGACGCGTACGGGCGTCAGCAGCACCGTGATATTCCCGACCCGGATTGGGCGACGGTTGTCGTCTATTCGGCCCAGGGCGAAGACGACGTTCGCCGCTGCCTTGATCGGGCGGCGTCGGCGGATCTGATTGTAAAGGCGAGCGGAGTGGGGGTGTTCGACACGCTGCTCGAGCGGGCCGTGGCCGGTCTGAAGAGGCGGGGAAATCTGGTCGCGTTCTGGGACGTGGACGCGCCAGCGACGCTGGACCGCGTACACGCGGACTCGGCGGACCCGTTCCTGCCGCTCATTGGGCAGTACGACCTGATCCTCACTTACGGGGGCGGCGATCCGGTGGTCAGCGCCTACGTGGCGCTCGGGGCCCGCCGTTGCGTTCCGATCTACAACGCCCTCGACCCAGCGACCCACCATCCGGTCGCGGCCGAATCGCGCTTTGCCGCGACCTTAAGCTTTCTGGGGAACCGCATGCCCGACCGCGAAGCGCGTGTGGAGGAATTCTTTTTCAAGCCTGCGGCACTCCTGCCAAATCACAAGTTCCTGATCGGCGGCAACGGCTGGAATGACCGGCCTCTGCCGTCCAACGTGCAGAACGTCGGGCACGTGTTCACGCGCGATCATAACGCGTTCAATTGTTCGCCTCTGGCGGTCCTCAACATCAATCGAGAGAGCATGGCCCGCTACGGTTTCTCGCCGGCGACGCGCGTGTTCGAAGCCGCGGGGTCGGGGGCCTGCACGCTTACGGATTCGTTCGAAGGAGTCGAGACGTTTTTTGAGCCGGGTAGAGAGATATTGGTCGCTCGCAGCGGCGAAGAGGTTGCCGTGCGGGTTGAAGCGCTGACCGAGGATCGCGCGAAAGAGATCGGCGCCGCCGCCTTGCGGCGGGTTCTGGCAGACCATACCTACGACCAGCGGGCCGCGAACCTGGAAGAGGCGCTGGGGGTCGATCGCCCGCGTCGGCCGACGCCTGCTGCCACGGTCGATCCGAGAAGCTCGGAGGATTCAGCCGCGACCGAACATTCGTATATGCGGATCAAATCGAGACTGTTGGCGGAGCCCGCGCGGAAGCCGCGGCCCTTCCGGTTTGTCATCATCGGACTGTCCATCACCTCGTCGTGGGGAAACGGGCACGCGACGACATACCGCGGGCTCGTGCGGGAGTTGGTCCGGCGGGGGCACGAGGTGCTGTTCCTCGAGCACGATCAGCCCTGGTATTCGAAGAACCGCGACCTGGCGGCCCCGCCTTACGGCCGCACCCGCCTCTATTCGTCCGTGCAGGAGTTGATGGATCGCTTCTCCACAGCGGTGGCCACCGCGGACGTCGTCATGGTGGGATCGTACGTCTCGCAGGGAATTGCGGTAGGGGAGTGGGTGACGCGGACGGCGGGCGGATTGACTGTATTTTATGACATCGACACGCCTGTCACTCTTGCACGGCTCGAACGGGACGACATTGATTACCTTTCTCGCGATCTTATCCCGCGTTACGAGCTGTATCTCTCCTTTACCGGCGGGCCGACGTTGCGGCGATTGGAAGAGGAATTCGGCTCGCCGAAGGCGCTGCCGCTGTATTGCTCGGTCGATCCGGAGATGTACTACCCGGACCCGCAGCGGCCGCGCTGGGACCTGGCATATTTGGGAACCTACTGCCCGGGACGCCAGCCGATGCTCGAACGGCTGCTGCTCGAGCCAGCCCAGGCATGGCCGCGCGGGAGCTTTGCGGTCGCGGGCTCGCAATATCCAGAATCCATTCGCTGGCCGCTAAACGTCGCGAGAATTCCACACGTGGCCCCGGCGGAGCACCGCAGCTTTTATTGCTCCCAGCGGTTTGCGCTGAACGTCACGCGGCCGGAGATGGTCCGCGC
>JAQGHP010000156.1 GCA_028288775.1 Phycisphaerales bacterium
TTTGAACATTATCGGAAACGCGATTAAGTTCACTGAAAAGGGCGAGGTGGTCGTGCAGGTGAGCGTCGTGCCCGATGTTCAGCCTGAAAAGGATGAAGTCCACCTGCTTTTCACGGTACGCGACACCGGAATCGGAATCCCGCCGGACAAGCACGCGGCCATCTTCCGCGCGTTTGAGCAGGAGGATTCTTCGACGACGCGTAAGTTCGGCGGCACCGGCCTGGGCCTGACGATCGCCGCCCAACTGGTCGCGCTGATGGGCGGGAACATCACTGTCGAGAGCGAGCCTGGCCGAGGCAGCACGTTCAGGATTACGGCGCGATTCGGCCGTTCGGAAAACGATGCGACACTTAATGGCGTCGTCGGCCCGGCCGACCTGCTCGAAGGCCAGCGCGTTTTGATCGTCGATGACAATCTCACGCCCGCGACGCCGCTGAACATCCTGGTGGCCGAGGACAACGAGTTTAACGTGACCCTCCTGAAGCAGTTGTTCGCCCGCAAAGGCCACCGCGCCACCATCGCGGGCGATGGCCGCGAAGCGCTCGCGCTGGCGACGGCGGGCTCGTTCGATGCATTGCTTCTCGACATCCACTTGCCGGAGTTGGACGGTTTCACGGTGGCGCGGGCGATCCGCGACCAGGAGCACGGCGGCGGGAAGCACCTGCCGATCATCGCCTTCACGGCAAGGTCCGGCAAACAGGACCGGGAGCGGTGCCTCGAAGCCGGCATGGACGATTTTCTCGCCAAGCCCGTCCAGGCGGAGGAACTGTGGGCGGTGATCGGCCGCGTCGTGGCGGCGAACGGGAGGCCGGATGATCGGGCCTCGGGCCTCATTGATCCGCGTGCTCTCCTGGCGGCGTGCGGAGACGACGGCGCGATCCTGGCGAGCATCTCTGAGGCTTTCCGCGCTCGACTCCCCGAACATTTAGCGGCAGTTCAGGATGCGGTGCGCGACGGCGACGCGCCGCGGTTGCGCGAGTCCGCCCACAAGCTTTGCGGCACGATATCAGCATTTTCCACCGTGGCGGGCGGCGTCGCATCCGATCTCGAAGACTGCGCGGCCCAAGGTCAACTCGAAACGGGCCGGCCGCTCGTGGAACAGCTTGAAACAATGGCCCGGGAAATCCTGCGGCTGCTGGCGGACGGGCCGTCCATCGAAGTCTTACGCAGCCAGGTGGTGGCGGCGGGGAATTTGCCGCTGCCTTCTTCTCAATAACGAAACGGGGGAGCGGCGTGAGTAAGTCCCTCGTTTCCCACACTCAAATTGGGCGGCGATTCCACCTGGCCGTTGATAAGTGGTTCAGATTCATGCAGCCTGAAAGGCTGCACCACAGGTTAGTGCGAGCCTTGCATTGACTTCGCAGAGTTCGGGTCCCATCCACCGCCGAGCGCTTTGATCAGGCGGATGCTGGCGGCCATTTGCGAGTTGATGTCCTGCGAAAGCGTCAATTGATTGGTCAACAGGGTGCGCTCGGCGTCGATGACGATGAGGTAGGTCACCAGTCCCTGTTTGTATTGAATGCGCGCGGTCCTCACGTAATCCTTCGACGAGTCAACAGCCGCCTTCATGCGATCCACCTGGTCGGTGAGGTAGTGCAAATCGGTGAGGGCGTCTTCGACGTCGCCGTACGCGGTCAGCACCTGGTTCACGTAAGCGGCGACGGCCTGCCGGTATTGCGCGCGGACGGCTGCGAGATTATTCTCGAGTCGGCCCCCCTCGAAGATCGGGACTGAAATGCTCGGGCCGATCGCGGCGGTGCTGCTCTTCCAATCCAGGATGTGCTCGAAGTTGACGCTCTCGAATCCGGCCCTGCCGGTGAGCGTGAACGTCGGGTAAAACTCGGCGGTCGCCACGCCGACCTGTGCGTTGAATGAGACGATGTTCTGCTCCGCCTCGGCGACGTCGGGCCGGCGCGACAGCAGTTGGGCCGGCAGCCCGACCGGCACATCCGGCGGCGCGGCTTCCAGCAGCGGATTGGCCGCGACGGAAAATACCGGCGCGGGGCGGCCGCACAGTGTGGACAGCGCGTGCTCATCATCCGCCCGGGCTCGTTGCACGTCGCGCAACTGGGCCTGCGTCGCCTCGAGCTGGGCCTGGGCCTGATATAAGTCGATCGGACCCACCAAGCCATTTTTCAATTGAGCACTGACAAGCCTCACCTGCTCGACGTAGGCGTTAACGGTTTGCTGGAGGATTTGCTCCTGGGCGTCGAGCCCGCGGATCGCGTAGTACAGAGTCGCCACGTCCGTCGCGATCGTCAGGCGCATGACGCCAAGGTCGGCGGCGGAAGCCGCGGCCTGGGCGTACGACGCCTCGGTGGATCGCCGCAGCCTGCCCCACACGTCGATCTCATAATTGAGGTCGAAAGGGACCTGCCAGTCGTTGAAAGTCGTCTGTTTTCCTATCGGCTGCCCGGTAATCACGCTGGGCCTGTTGGCGGAGGTACGGGTGCGCGTATAGGACGGGTCGGCGGTGATCGTGGGTGTCAGATAGCTGGCGGCCACGCGGGCCAGCGCCCGCGCTTGATCGAGCCGGGCTATGGACTGCTGAATAGTCTGATTCGATTCATTGGCCATCGCGACGAGCTGGTCGAGTTGGGGGTCGTCATAGAGACGCCACCAGTCCGACTGAATCGGCTGCGCCGGCCGGGTCGCGGGCTGGGACTTGAACGCACCGGGCTCCGCGACCTTCGGCCGCGCGTAGTTCTGCCCGACTTCGCACCCGTTCAGGGCGAGCGTGAATAACGCCGTCGCGAGCGAGCGGGTGACGATGTTAGTTCTTGGGCCCATTGTTTCCCTCAACTGGGGTAATCACCTGACCATCTTGCAGGGAGACATCCGGCTGCTTGACGACCGTCTCGCCGCCGATCAGGCCCGCCTGAATGTCGATCGTGTCCCCGAAATCGCGGCCGACGGTCACCTTTTGAAGACGCAGCTTGTTCCCCGGTTCGACAAGCATGACCTGCGTTCCCTGGGTGTTGAAGATCAACGCGGTGGCCGGGAGATTCCAGCGCTGCCCCGCGGGGGCGATTTTGAGCGCGACATAGACGAATGCGCCGGGAAGAATCGCGTGCGAAGCATTGGGAATATCGACTTCGGTCAGGAGCGTGCGCGTGCCCGGATCCAGCGCGTTGGCCATGCGCGTGACGGTCGCGGCCACGGGTGTGGCCAATGCCCCTCGGATCGACACCTGTGCCGCCAGCCCGGGCCTCATGTTCGCGGCGTACACCTGTGGAACGCTCACAAACACGCGGAGCGTATCGATTTGGGCGACTTCGAACATTCCGGTCGCGGTGCCCGTGACGTTGGTGGGCGCGACGCCGGTGTTGTTGGTGGGGCTTCCCGCCGTGATGAGCGCGCCGACGTCCACGTTCCGTTGCGTAACGATTCCATCGAAGGGCGCGATGACGCGTTCGAACGCGGTCATGGCCTCGTATTGCTTCACGTTGGCTTCGTTGGATTCGACGGTCGCCTGCGCGGCCGCCACCGACGCCTGCGCGGTGGAATGCGCCGCGACGGATTGATCGACGGTCAGTTTGGCGACGGCTTCCTCCTTGTCGGCGCCCTTGTAGCGTTCCATCGAGGTGCGGGCCAGCTCCAGGTTGGCGTTTTGCAAGTCCAACTGTTTGTATGCCTGCCGGAGGTTGGCCCGCGCCTGGCTCAGTTGCTGGTCGAGTTCGGGCGACTGAATCTCCGCCAAAAGCTCGCCGCTCTTCACGCGGTCCCCGATGTCAACGTATCGCTTGCTCAGATACCCGCTGACGCGGGCATAGATGACGGTGTCCTGGATGGCTTGCGTGTTGGCCGGCAGGGACCAGTCGGGTGACGTGGATGTGACCGGATGCACGACGCTCACCCCGGGCGGCGTCTGCACCGCCTGCGCGGTCGAGGATGCCAGCGCATGACTTTGCATTGAGCGGTGAAAAATCCCCCATACGAGGAAGACCGCGAAAAGCGCGACGAGAATCGCCGCGATGATGAGGATCGTCCGCGTGCGGGTCGGTGGCGGCGGATTGTCGGCCGCTTCCTGCGGCTGGTGCCCGCTTGTTCCGGCTTCCGAGGCGTGATGTTGTAGGACGGTCGTTTCCATGATTCAGCCCTTCTCCTCGGCTTCCAAATCCTTCGGAGCCTGGCGGCGCATCAGGCTGTACATCACGGGGACGAAAATGAGCGTGTAAAGCGTGGCAATTAAAAGACCGCCGATCACGGCGCGGCCCAGCGGTGCGTTCTGCTCTCCCCCTTCGCCCAGGGCGAGGCTCATCGGCAGCATGCCTATCAGCATCGCCAATGCGGTCATGAGCACCGGCCGCAGCCGCGTCCGGCCGGCGATGAGGGCGGCGGATCGGGCGTCGTGGCTGCCGAACTCCGGATGACGCTGCTCGTTGGCGAACGTCACCATCAGGATGCTGTTGGAGG
>JAQGHP010000200.1 GCA_028288775.1 Phycisphaerales bacterium
CGACGCCGTGGTAGACGGTGGGGTGGGCTTCGATCGTGCGCGGTTCCGTGACTTTAACACTGCCGATTTCGCAGACGCGGCCCAGATCGTTGCGCTCCAGGTCGATGATCATGTTCAGCTCGGCCTGGTCCTTGATGCTGTCGCGGAGCTCGACGTCCATCCCCGGCCGGCGCGGGCGCGTGCCTTTGATCGGTCGAGTCAAAATCCTGCGGCGGCCGTCGGGGAGCGGGGTCGTGCGGAGGAACAGCTCGGGGGAATTGGAGATCAGCGCGAAGTCGCCGAAGTCGAGGAGGCCGCCGTACCAAGCGGGGGAATCCCTCAAAAGTCGCGCATGAATAGTTGTGGGAGGCGCGGTGCATTGGACGGAGAACCGTTGAGAGAGGTTGACCTGGAAGACGTCGCCGGCGCGGATGTAATCGATCACGCGGCCGACGGCAGCGCGATAGCCGGCGGGGGTGAACGTGGAACGGATGGCCGGGGTTGAATCGATGGCAGACGTGGAGGGCGCATCGATCTCATGGGCTTGTTCGGAGGGCGCGTTTTCCGCCCGGCAGAGGGCGAAGGCGAACAAGGGGAGGCCGTCGTCCGCCGACGGTTTTGATGGGATTCTCTCGAACAGCCGGCCCATGTCGTATGACATGAAGCCGATCCAGCGGTCGCGTGCGAGGGATGATCCATTATCTCGCCAGGCGTCTTCGCTTCCCAACCACCGTAGCGCGTCGAGTGGATTCTTCCACGTTGCGAGAAGATCGGCCCCGCGGCACAGTGTGGTACGAAGCGTTCGGGCGTCGCAGCGCAGGACCGTGTTGGGCCGCGCCGCTCCCCACGCCCATGTCCACTCGCGCGGATGGGACGAGTCAAGGCGGATAAGCGGCGGGGGAGGCATAGGGCGATTGTAGTCCTCGCTGCTACGCGCGAAAGCTTGTGACACGTTACAATAACTCCGCCGTCGCGCGGGCGCGGTGGAGGTCCGATGGCACGCATCTCCCGCTTTGAACGCGATCTCAATTCGGCAATCCTTACCCACCCGACGCCGGAACTGGAGCCCGGGATCGCCCTGGTCTTGATGCCGGACACCGTTGCGCACCGGAAGATCTATTCCGCGGCCATCTCGCCGGCACTCATCGAATGCGGATTTCGGCCGGCCTCGGGCGGCGAAGCGTTTGATTCATGGTCCTCGCTTGATGTGGCCGCCCGTTACGTGAACGGCGCGGAAGTCATCGTGGCGGATGTGACGGGCTGCAATAGCGATGTGCTTTACATGCTGGGGCTATGCCATGGGCTGGGGCGCTGTCCGCTGTTGATCTCGCAAAATCCGACCATATTGCCGCTGGGGCTGGCCCGCGTGCGGTGCGTGGAATACGTCGACGATGCGATGGGCCATCAGTGGCTTCGGGAACATCTGGCAAGGGCGATTCGCGTCTTTCTCACGTCAGCAGAAGCCTCGCGGCGCGATCACCACGCAGATGGAATGTAGGGTGGGCGTACTCGCCCACCATTCGATTGGACGGCCATCGCCCACGGAAATCGGTGGGCGAGTACGCCCACCCTACGCGCTCCTGCTCACGCGGGCACAGACCGACCGGGCTGTACCCGCGCGAGGAAGAGCAAAAAAAGAACCCCGGATGTACGCATCCGGGGTTCTTGTTTAACATCGCAATTACTCGCACAAGCCCGACGGCCCGTGCTAACAACCAAACTTACCGCACGAACAACATCTCGCGGTACGTCGGCAGAGGCCACAGGTCATCCGCAATCAGCGTCTCGAGCTTGTCGCCCGACTTGCGGAGTTCCACCATGCTGGACACCACGTTGTCGCGGTAGTGCTTGGCGTGGGCGAGGGCGTCGCCGTCGGCGTGGTGGGAGAGGGCTTTTTCCAAGGCGGTGATGCCGCGTTGGAAATCGTTGATCGTGCTGACCAGCGTGCCGAAGGTCTCCAGGCCCGCGGGCGAAGATGCCCCGGCGGCCTTGGCGGCGGCGATCGACTCGCCGACTTCTCTCTGGTAACGCAACGCCGCGGGGAGGATCAGCGTCTTGGCCATGTTCAAGGCCGTCTGCCCTTCGATGTCCACCGTCTTCACGTAATTCTCTGCGAGGATCACGTAGCGGCTCTGCAGCTCGCGCTCGGTGTAGACCTTGTACTTGGTCAGCAGGTCGATGTTCTCCTTCTTGATGACGACGGGCAGCGTGTCCACCGTGTTCTTGAGGTTGGGCAGGCCGCGCTTCTCGGCCTCGGCGTGCCATTCTTCGGAGTAGCCGTTGCCGTTGAAGATGACCTTCTTGTTCTCCTTGATGATCCCGGGCAGAAGGTCCTGGATCGCCTTGGTCAGGTCGCGCCCGCCGGCGACGGCCTTCTCCAGGTTCGTGGCGATGAAGTCGAGTGACTCGGCGATGATCGTGTTGAGGATCGTGTTGGGGCCGGCGATGTTGGCCGATGAGCCGACGGCGCGGAATTCGAACTTGTTGCCGGTAAAGGCGAACGGGCTGGTGCGGTTACGGTCGCCCGCTTCCTTCGGAA